>NZ_LASY01000133.1:0-26670 GCF_000973155.1 Grimontia sp. AD028
CTCGAGCATTTTTCCTGCGCTATTTCTGATCAGCTACCTACTGTGATTGGTATAATCCCGGATGTGGCGTCTCCAGATACGAGAAAGGGCAGCGTTGTGCTGCCCTTTGAGTGATTTTACCTGAACAATTACAGGATAAAGCGGCTTAGATCTTCATCGTCGACCAGCTCTTCAAGGTGGCTGCGCACGTACTCTGAATTGATTTCGAAAGACTCACCGCCACGCTCACTGGCATCGAAGGATATTTCGTCCACCAGACGCTCCATCACAGTGTGCAGACGACGGGCACCGATGTTCTCGGTTTTCTCGTTCACACGCCATGCAGCGTTTGCGATCTCTTCAATGCCATTTTCGGTGAAGGTCAGGTTCACTTCTTCGGTGCCCATCAGCGCCGAATATTGCGCCGTCAGGGACGCATTAGGTTCAGTCAGGATGCGTTTGAAGTCAGATGCAGTCAGCGCTTCCAGCTCAACGCGGATTGGCAGACGACCCTGAAGCTCTGGGATCAGATCTGACGGAGAGGCTACCTGGAATGCACCGGATGCGATGAACAGGATATGGTCAGTTTTCACCATGCCGTGCTTGGTAGAGACGGTGCTGCCTTCAACCAGTGGCAGCAGGTCGCGCTGAACACCTTCACGGGAAACGTCTGGACCTGAACTTTCACCGCGTTTACAGATCTTGTCGATTTCGTCGATGAACACAATACCGTTGTTTTCCACTGACGCGATGGCCTGATCTTTCAGCTCTTCCTGATTGACCAGCTTCGCCGCTTCCTCTTCAGTTGCAGCCTTCAGCGCGTCTTTCAACTTCATCTTGCGCTTTTTCGCTGTGGTGCCGCCACCCAGATTTTGGAACATGCTCTGCAGCTGGTTGGTCATTTCTTCCATACCAGGAGGTGCCATGATTTCCATGCTCATCTGTGGAGCCGCCAGATCGATCTCGATTTCTTTATCGTCCAGTTGGCCTTCACGAATTTTCTTACGGAAGCTTTGGCGGGTTGAAGAGTCCGCTTTTGGCTCTTCATTCTGGCCCCACGCGTCACGTGGCGGTGGAAGCAGTACATCGAGAATGCGCTCTTCTGCCAGCTCTTCCGCGCGGAATTTCACTTTTTCCATCGCTTGCTGGTGCGTCATTTTGATGGCCACATCCGTCAGGTCGCGGATGATGGTTTCAACTTCTTTACCCACATAGCCCACTTCAGTGAACTTGGTGGCTTCGACTTTGATGAACGGCGCATTTGCCAGCTTCGCCAGACGGCGGGCAATTTCGGTTTTACCAACACCGGTAGGGCCAATCATCAGAATGTTTTTCGGGGTCACTTCTACGCGCAGATCTTCATTGAGCTGCATGCGACGCCAGCGGTTACGTAGTGCAATAGCAACGGCGCGCTTGGCTTTGTCCTGACCGATTATGTGTCGGTCAAGCTCGGAAACGATTTCACGTGGGGTCATTTCAGACATGCTTTGGATCCTGTCTTAATAATCGAGTTCTTCGACGGTATGGTGCTGGTTGGTGAACACACAAATGTCACCGGCGATGGTCAGCGATTTTTCAGCGATTTCGCGTGCATCCAGCTCGGTATTTTCGAGCAGTGCAGTGGCTGCTGCCTGTGCGAAGTTGCCGCCTGAACCAATCGCAATCAGATCGTGTTCTGGTTGAACCACATCACCATTACCTGTGATGATCAGCGACGCAGTTTCGTCTGCCACTGCCAACAAGGCCTCAAGGCGACGCAGTGCGCGGTCAGTACGCCAGTCTTTGGCGAGCTCTACGGCTGCTTTGGTGAGGTGACCCTGATGCATTTCCAGTTTGCGCTCGAAGCGTTCGAACAGGGTGAATGCGTCAGCCGTACCACCGGCAAAACCTGCCAGTACCTTGTTGTTGTACAAACGGCGAACTTTACGGGCATTGCCCTTCATGACTGTATTACCCAGTGACACCTGGCCATCACCGGCGATCACTACTTTGCCGTTGCGGCGAACAGAAACGATAGTTGTCACGGAAGAACCTCTACTTTTCTCTCTGGTTATTACCAGTATGGGTTGTTACTGCAGAGGTGGGGACGGGGGTAAATAAATTCAAGGGTAAAGCCATCGAGATTATGGCTTTACCCTTCAAGTGTTCAGAATCAGTTCAGCTGGCGGGAGATCAGTTCCAGTACCAGATAGCGCAAGGCTCGATGCCTGCGCGGCGAAGCAGGTTGCGATCGCGCTCTGCTTCACGCTTCATTGGGTAAGGGCCAAGTACCACACGGTACCAGAGGCCTTTTTCACCCTGACTGGTTTTGATATGGCTTTCGAGACCCTGGAACGCAATCATGGCTTTGCGCTCATCTGCCTGACTTGCACTGCGGTAAGCGCCGCATTGCATCAAATAAGGGCGGCTGGAAAGCTCTGGCTCGCTGGCCTCGACTTTCACTTCTTTGTTTTCCAGCTCTTCAATGTAGCTCCACTTCTCCTCAGGTTTTGGCGGGATCACTTTCTCGTCTTTCTTCTGAGGTTTAACGGCTGGCTTCACCGGTTTGGTTTCAACAACAGGCTCTGCGGGTGGTTCACTGGTGGAAAGGTAATAGAGACCATAGCCAAAGCCTGCCACCAAGATCAGAGCGAGAAAAGCCCATTTGAAGGGGAATGCAGGTTTAGGAGGCTGCTTCTTGGTGTTTCGGGTTGGTTTACGTGGTGCTTTGCCACGTTTGACATAATCTCTGGTTGCCACTGATTTTCGTGTCTTTTCTGCTCAATAAAGGCTATATGGTACTGGCTCGCGAACTCGCGCGCCAGTACCAGTCTGACCAGATTAGCGTGATGGTGGTGCCACACTCTCGCGGATAACGAGCTGAGCATCAAGAAGGCGTGAACCTGCTTGCACATCATTGCCTTTGAGGATTTTCAGCAGCATTAACATTGCCTGACGGCCAATGTCGTAGCGTGGCTGGGAAACCGTGGTCAGGGCCGGGTCGCAGTATTCTGCGAACTGGATGTCATCGAAGCCGACAATCGAAATGTCATGCGGCACGCGGAAACCCAGTCGTTTTGCTTGCTGCATAGCACCAATCGCCATCACATCAGAGTGACAGAATACCGCGGTCGGTGGGGTTGGCAGCGAAAGCAAGGTGGTCATTGCACGTGCGCCTGCAGCAAAGGTGAAATCACCGGTCACTGTGTATGCAGGATTGATGGTCACGCCACCACGGCGCAGCGCCTGTTGATAGCCCTGCACGCGGAACTGGGTGAGCGCAGCATCAGGATCGCCGGTGATCTGCGCGATCTGCTTGTGGCCGACCTGAGTCAGGTAGTTCACGGCTTCAAACGCTGCAGTCAGGTTATCGATGTGAACGGTAGGCAGTTCCAGTTCAGGTGCGTATTCACAGGCCATGACAAGTGGAGGCAGGTTCTTCTGCTCCGGTTTGCTGACGTCAAAAGGAAGATCAGTACCTAAAAGTAGCATGCCGTCAGCTTGCTTGGTGAAGACCAGATTAACGAACGAACTTTCACGGCTTTCCTGTTGGCCACTGTCACCCAGCAGCACGAGATAGCCGTGCTCCATCGCCGCTTCTTCGATACCGCGGATGATCTCCGTGAAGTAGGGATCACAGATATCGGGCACGATAGCCACGATGGTTTTTGATTCATTGCGACGTAAGTTTCTTGCCAGCGAGTTGGGGCTGTAGCCCGCTTCCATTACCGCTTGCTCAACTTTCTTTCGGGTAGACGCCGAGACTTTTTCTGGGTTCATCAGCGCGCGAGAAACCGTCGCCGTAGAGACGCCGGCCAGATGGGCAACATCCTTCATTGTCGCCATAGTGTAATTCCTCTTTCTCGTTATGATTGGCGATGCTTCCCAGATGACCGGGACCTTCAGCAACGGGACAATTTTTGTCCACAGGCCCTATCTTAATCCTATGGAGATGTATTAAACATGGTCATGTTAACAGTAATTGCAAGAATACCGTGATCTCGGTCGGTTTAAGTGAATGAAATTGCATTCAGCTCATATCTTGCGGTTCGATATCGAGTGACCAGCGGACTTTTTTAGACAGCGGCAACTGGCGTATCGCCGGGAGCGCCATGGTTAATCTTTGCTGCAAAATCCTGCGGTTAGGCGCTTGGAAAACCAGCTGCCAGCGAAAACGTCCCGCCCGGCGGTGCAATGGCGCTGGCGCTGGCCCCATGACTGCGCATTCATCTTCTGGGATTGGTGATGCATCCAAGACAGTTCTCGCCTGATGCAGAAACTGCTCTACTTCCCCACTGTGGTGGGATTCAGCACGGAGTAAGGCGAAGTAGCTGTAAGGTGGCAGATGCGCCATTTTACGTTCGTTTAACGCTTCAGCGGCAAAGCTGTCGTAGCCTTGGTGGATAAGTGATTGTAGCAGAGCATGATCCGGGTGATGGGTTTGAAGTAATACATACCCAGGTTTGCTGGCGCGCCCTGCTCGTCCTGCTACCTGAATAAACAGCTGTGCCAGACGTTCCGGTGCGCGGAAATCATTACTGAACAGGGCGCTGTCCACATCCACCAGAGCCACCAAAGTGACATCAGGAAAGTGATGGCCTTTCGCCAGCATCTGGGTACCAATCAGGATTTGGTACTCCTTGTTGTGAATGGCATTGAGGTAGGCTTCAAGCGCGCCTTTGCGACGTGTGTTATCGCGGTCGATTCGGATGGTTTTGTATTCCGGAAACAGGGTTTCCAACTGGGCTTCCAATTGCTCAGTGCCCACGCCGACACTGATCAATTGCGTTGAGCCACAGCTTCCACATTGGTGCGGAATAGGGCGTTGCGATCCGCAATGGTGACAGCGAAGTTCATTGCTGCTCTGGTGCAGGGTGTAATAGGCGTCGCAGCGTTTACATTCCGCCAGCCAGCCACATTCGTGACACATCAATGCGGGGGCATAGCCGCGGCGGTTCAAAAACAACATCACCTGATTGCCTTGAGAAAGGTGCTTTCGCATCTCGGCAATCAAAGGGGCGGAAAGTCCTGCATCTAGGTAAAGTCCGCGGATATCCAACACCCCGTTTTGGGTTTTCAGTGCATTACCCGCGCGCACTGATAAAGTCAGATGGTGGTATTTACCGGTTTTGGCGTTGTGCAGGCTTTCAAGGCAAGGTGTGGCGGAGCCGAGCACAACAGGCACATTCTCTTCATGCCCACGCATGACTGCCAGATCGCGGGCATGGTAACGGAAAGAGTCCTGCTGTTTATAAGAGGCATCATGCTCTTCATCGACAACAATAATGCCGAGTGACTTACACGGCGAGAACAGGGCAGAACGGGTACCGATGATAATGGCAGCTTCATTGTCACGGGCTGCCAGCCAGGCATTTAGGCGCTCAGTATCATTGAGCCCGGAATGCATCACCACGACAGGCACATTGAAACGGCGTTTGAAACGGTTGATGGTTTGCGGCGTTAAGCCAATTTCGGGGACCAGAATGAGTGCTTGCTGGCCGCGTTTTAGCACAGGCTCCAAAAGGTTCAGGTAGACCTCTGTTTTCCCTGACCCGGTGACGCCCTCTATTAAATAGCAGGCAAATTCCGGATTGGCGTTGATAGTGGCAACCGCCATCGCCTGCTCGCTGTTGAGCCTTGGCTTGTCTTCCACTACTTCATAGCTTTGTTGCCAAGGCTTTGCACGCTGTTCTTTTACCGCTTCAATCCAGCCTTTTTCTTCCACCGCTTTGAGAATGGTGGCGCTTAAGTCTTCTTCCAGCAGTTCGCTGTGTGTCATCGCGCCTTGGCGTAATAAGGTTAAAACGCGTGCCTGTTTAGGCGCTCGGGTGAGGGCAGACAATGGCTGCTCTTTCCCTGCTTCTGTCAGTTGCCAGCACTTTTCACGGTCTTTGACCGCAGGCTTGCCTTTTCGCAGTGCACCCGGCATCACGGTCGCCAGTGCATCACCTAATGGATACTGATAATAGCGACTGGCCCAGTTCAATACCTTATATAAAGAAGGTGTCCATAGCGGGGTGCTATCCAAAACCGCATTGATGGGTTTGATTTGCTCGAGCGGAAATTCAGAGGTGTCGGTCAATGCGACGACAATGCCCACTTTATATTGCTTACCAAACGGGACACGCACGCGACCACCCACAACCGGCATTTCATTATCAATGCGATAGTCGAAGGTTTTATGAAGCGGAACGGGCAGCGCCACCTGAGCAATCGTCGGGGTCATTGTGCGATAAGGTCTTGGAATTCAAATAAGGTTGGCGACAGTGTACCCATGCTGCTGGCAGGCGAAAAGCACAGGGTGAAGATTCTTTGGCCCTGCCCATTGAAAGTACATGGAAATGAATTGAACAAAAAAGTTGCGATCGCAGGTCACCTTGATTAGAATCCGCGCCTTACAAACAGTTTGTTAACGACGTGTGGTGCCCGATAGGCTCGGGAGAGCGACACGGCCTTAGATAAGAGGTAATCCCTATGAAAGCTGGTATCCATCCAGAATACGCTGCAGTAACTGCAAAATGTTCATGTGGCAACACTTTTGAATTCAAAACGACTCTGGGTAAAGACATCAACCTGGACGTATGTGACAAGTGTCACCCATTCTACACCGGTACTCAGCGTGTAGTTGACACTGGTGGTCGTGTTGACCGCTTCAAGAAACGTTTCGGCGTTCTTAGCAGCAAGTAATTGCGAATTTAATAAAAAAGGGTGCGTAAGCACCCTTTTTTTGTTGCCTGATACAGCTTGTAAGACCTTTTACACCCTTCAGTATAGGTAGACTATTACAGTTTATCCAAGCGAGTTTTGCCAACTTGGTTCAATCCTTACTAGCTCTGGCTTTCGCGCTGCGTTAACATTTTAAATTCCTTTATCTTCCGCCCAATGACCTGAAAGTGTCATAAGAAATGACGACACTTGTCTTTTATTTGAGTCCGCTAAACTCAATAGAGGAATAAGTCGTTGCCTGTGTGGAGATACAGGCAATGAGCGGGAAGATGCAACCCGGATAAACATGGGAATGCGCAAATTCCGCCACTTGTTGATTGTAATGCCCAGCTTGCGGGAAGGCAGTCAGCAAGATAATGGGGCAGGCAGAGGGCCCCTTATTATATTTAGCCAATAACAATTACAGTCAGGAACAATACATGTCTGAAGACAAACGCCAACAGGCGCTGGATTATCATGAATTTCCAGTGCCGGGCAAAATCTCCGTAGAACTCTCCAAACCCGCTGATACGGTAGAAGATCTGGCGCTGGCGTACAGCCCAGGTGTTGCTGAACCCGTCCGCGAAATCGCACAAGATGCCGACAACGTCTATAAATACACTGCAAAGGGCAACATGGTTGCAGTGATCTCAAACGGCACCGCGATCCTCGGTCTGGGCAACCTTGGCCCGCTGGCTTCCAAGCCAGTGATGGAAGGTAAAGCACTGCTGTTCAAACGCTTCGCTGGTCTCGATTCTATCGACATCGAAGTGAAACATCGCACTATCGAAGAGTTCGTCGACACGGTCGCGAACATCTCCGACACCTTCGGTGGTATCAACCTGGAAGACATCAAAGCACCAGACTGCTTTGAGATTGAAAAGCAGCTCATCGAGCGTTGCCATGTACCGGTATTCCACGATGATCAACACGGTACCGCGATCGTGACTGCCGCAGGTATGTTGAATGCGCTTGAGCTTCAGGGCAAAGACATCAAAGAGTCAGTCATCATCTGTCTAGGTGCAGGTGCGGCAGCAGTGGCGTGTATGGAACTGCTGATCAAATGTGGCGCGCAGCGTGAGAAAATCTACATGCTGGACCGTAAAGGCGTGATTCACACCCGTCGTGATGACATCAATGAATACAAGCAACTGTTTGCCAACAACACGGACAAGCGTACGCTGGAAGACGTGATTGAAGGCGCGGACATTTTCCTTGGTGTATCCGGCCCGGATCTGTTGCCACCTGAAGCGCTGAAGCTGATGGCGGACAAGCCAATCGTGTTTGCGTGTTCAAACCCTGACCCTGAAATCAAGCCGGAGCTGGCACACGAAGTGCGTGATGACCTGATTATGGGTACTGGTCGTTCAGACTACCCGAACCAGGTGAACAACGTGCTTTGTTTCCCATTCATTTTCCGTGGCGCACTGGACGTTCGCGCCAGCCGTATCAATGATGAAATGAAACTGGCTGCGGTAGAAGCTATCCGTGCTTTGGCGAAAGAGCCGGTACCGGAAGGCGTATTGAAAGCAGCACGTGTCGATAAGCTGGAGTTTGGTAAGGAATACATCATTCCAAAACCGATGGATCCGCGCCTGCTGCCACGCGTTGCGAAAGCTGTTGCTCAAGCCGCGGTAGATTCAGGTGTCTCGCGTATTGAAATGCCAGAAAACTACATGGCAGATAAAGAAGCGTAATGGCGGCTTTATACTCATAAAAAAACCAGCCAATCGGCTGGTTTTTTTGTTTGAATCTTTTCGAGAAGTTAACGAAATCAATACTCTTCTTCGTTAAACTCAATGCCCAATTCCTTCATAATACGCTTAACTTCAGCTGGCACACTATCGCTTTTATCCTTGCGAATATCGTCGTCCGTTGGCAGTGGCTGTCCGGTGTAGGCATGCAGAAATGCTTCGCAAAGCAATTCACTGTTGGTGGCATGGCGTAGATTGTTGACCTGGCGACGGGTACGTTCGTCTGTCAGGATTTTAAGCACTTTCAGAGGGATAGAAACGGTGATTTTCTTGACCTGCTCTTTCTTTTTACCGTGCTCGGCGTAAGGGTTAATATATTCGCCATTCCAGTCTGCCATTGTTCACCTTCTGTAGCAGTTTAGGGTCTAAAATCGCTGCCAACACGGGAAACAAGGTGCCCAAGTTGGATGAAACATAAATTCTAGCGATATTAACTGCTATATGTAAAGACATATAGACGTCTAGAAGTGTTGACGTCTCGCGTTTGAAAAGGGTAAGGTTGACGAAATACCAATCAGGTCACGTTTTGATCTAAGATTGCGCCGAATACGATCTATCTTTTGACAGGGAAGCACGCCATGAGCGACAAGAAGTCCGCAACCATCGCCGTTCGCACCGGTATCACCACAGATTCACAACACCACGCCGTTGTGCCTCCACTGTATCTTTCGACCAATTACGAATTTCCTGAGTTTGGCGAAGTGCCAACTTATGACTACGCCCGTGGTGGCAACCCAACCCGCTCTTTGCTGGAAAAAGCATTGGCCGATCTGGAAAACGGCTCAGGCGCTGTGGTCACTAACTGTGGCATGGCAGCCATTAACCTTTTGCTGTCACTGGTTTCACCGGATGACCTGATTATCGCACCGCACGATTGCTACGGTGGTACATACCGTTTGTTCGATTCGCGTGCAAAGAAAGGCGCTTTCAAGGTTGAATTTGTAGACCAAACCGACGCTGCTGCTCTGGATGCAGCGTTGGCGAAGAGTCCCAAGTTGGTGTGGCTGGAAACGCCGTCCAACCCACTGCTGCGCGTGGTGGATATTGCAGCCATCTGCGAAAAAGCCAAAGCGGTCGGTGCTTGGGTCGGTGTTGATAACACCTTCTTGTCCCCCGCTTTGCAGCAGCCACTAAACTTAGGCGCAGATTTTGTTGTTCACTCGACCACCAAATTTATCAACGGTCACTCAGACACCGTCGGTGGTGTTGTCGTGGCGAAAGAAGCCGAGCTTTATGAAGAGCTCAAATGGTGGGGTAACTGCATTGGGGCTACCGGTAATGCATTTGATAGCTACATGACGCTACGAGGCCTTCGCACTCTGAACGCAAGAATGCGCCAGCATGAGGAAAACAGTGCAGAAGTACTGGAATACCTCAAGCAGGAATCTCTGGTGAGCACTATCTACCATCCGGCGCTGCCAACGCACCCGGGTCATGAGATTGCGAAGAAACAACAATCAGGTTTTGGCGGAATGTTGAGCTTTGAGCTTAAAGGCGATGAAAGTGAGCTGAAACTTTTCCTATCCTCCCTTAAGCTGTTCACTTTGGCGGAATCATTGGGTGGTGTGGAAAGTCTGGTGACCCATCCAGGCTCAATGACGCACCGCGCCATGTCGGACGAAGCGCAGGCAGAAGCGGGCTTGGCAGCCACACTGCTTCGCTTGTCTGTCGGTCTGGAAGATAAGGCCGACTTGGTTGCCGACCTGAAACAAGCATTCGATAGAGTAAGAGAGAGCCAGTAATGAGCGCGGTTGAAGTTGTATCACCCCAGCAGTCGCAAGCCCGACAGTTACATAAGTTCGGTGGCAGCAGCCTTGCCGATCCTGATTGTTTCCGCCGTGTAACCCGCATTCTGGCGCAATACAGCGGTGAAACAGACATTATTGTCGTTTCTGCAGCCGGCAAGACCACGAACCGTTTGATTGAATGGCTGGATTTGCTAGCGAAAGATGGCCGTCTGGCGCACGAAGCACTGCAAGGTCTGCGCAAATACCAGCAGGATTTGATTGAGAACCTGATTGAAGGTGAACAGAAACAACTGCTGGTGGACGAACTCTACGAAGATTTCAGCACGCTGGCACAAGCCGGTGAGCAGCCATTGACCCAAGCGCAGCGAGCATGGGTGCAAGGTTTTGGCGAGGTGTGGTCGGCGCGTTTACTGTCTGCATTGCTGACCCAACTTGAGTTGCCAGCCGTGAAGCTTGACTCCCGCGCTTTCCTGCGCGCGGAACGAGGCGCGCAGCCAGAAGTGGATCGCGCAAGCTCATGGCCGCTTCTAAAAGAGCAGCTGGTTCAGCACACCAAACGCCGTATTGTGATCACCGGATTTATGGCACGTAACACAGAAGGTGAAACCGTGCTGCTGGGACGTAATGGCTCCGATTACTCAGCAACCATTATCGGTGCACTGGCGGATGTCAGCCGCGTGACCATTTGGAGTGATGTGGCGGGTGTGTACAGTGCAGACCCACGCATTGTCGGTGATGCCTGCCTGCTACCACTGCTGCGTCTCGATGAAGCAGCTGAACTCGCGCGCCTTGCCGCTCCCGTGCTGCATACCCGCACGCTACAGCCAGTAGCACAAAGCTGTATCGACCTGAATCTGCGTTGCAGCTATGACCCAGAATCAGGCTCAACCCGCATCGAACGCGTTCTGGCGTCTGGTCGCGGCGCAAAAATCATTACCTCATTGAGTGATGTCTGCTTGCTTGAGCTGGATGTGCCGCGCTCGCACGACTTTGATACCGCGCGACGTGATATCGAAAGACTGTTGACCCGAAACCAAATCCAGCCGTTGGCGTCATCATTCAGTGCCGACCAGCATCGCATCCAGCTCGCTTACACTGGCGAAGTGGTGAACAGCGTGTTGGAGCAACTGCAAAACGCTGGCATTCCTGCCGATATCCGTCTCCGTGAAGGCTACAGCATGGTCGCTGCGGTGGGCGCAGGTGTCACAGCGAACCCTGTGCATTGCCACGGCTTTTACCAACAGCTTCGCAGCCAACCGATTGAGTTTATCTGCGAGTCTGGCAGTGGCCTCAGCATCGCGGCGATTTTGCGTAAAGCGAACACATCGGCGTTGGTGTCAGATATTCACCGCGCACTTTTCCAGGCGCAGCGTCGCATTGGTTTGGTGCTACTGGGTAAAGGCAATATCGGTAGCCGTTGGCTGAACCTGTTTGCGGAGCAAAAAACAGCGCTCGAAAAACGCCATGGCATGAGCTTTGAGCTCATTTCGGTGCAAGACAGTGATAACCAGTGGGTCGATTTCGACGGTATTGATGCAGATAGCGTCATGACCCGTTTTGACGAAGTTGCCAAACCTTATGAAGGGAGCGATTGGCTGACGGCACTGCTTAATCACCCATACGATGACATTGTCGTGTTGGACGTGACCGCCAGTGCACCGCTTTCGATGCAATATCCTGATCTGGCTGAGCATGGCTATCACCTGATTTCTGCCAACAAGGTGGCAGGCTCTGCGAGTGGCGAGTTATATCATCAGGTTCAGGATGCGTTCGCAAAAACCGGTCGTTTCTGGCTTTACAACGCGACAGTCGGTGCAGGCCTTCCCGTGAACCATGCGGTGCGTGATTTGCGTGAAAGCGGCGACCAAATTATTGCGATTTCAGGCATCTTCTCTGGAACCTTGTCTTGGCTGTTCCAGCAATTCAACGGTGACATCAAGTTCAGCGAGCTGTTGGAACAGGCGTGGCAACAAGGGCTAACCGAACCTGACCCACGTGAAGATCTCAGCGGCTCAGACGTCATGCGTAAGCTGGTTATTCTGGCGCGCGAGTCTGGTCTGGATATTGAGCCGGAGCAGGTGCAGGTGCAATCTTTGGTACCTGAGGCACTTTCTGCGCTGTCGCTCGATGCATTTCTGGATAACAGCAGTCAGCTTGATGAAGCGCTTGAAGATTGGCTTGAGCAGGCGAAAAAAGAGCAGGGCGTTCTTCGCTATGTAGCAAGACTTTCACGAGATGGAAAAGCGCGTGTTGGTATTGAAGTGTTGTCTGAAGAGCATCCACTCGCCAACCTGCTGCCTTGCGACAACATCTTCGCGATTGAAAGTCAGTGGTACCGCGAGAACCCTTTGGTTATCCGCGGCCCAGGTGCAGGACGTGATGTGACAGCAGGCGCTTTGCTGTCTGACTTGAATCGCATCGCATCTTTACTGAAATAGCTATAAATCGGCAGGAAAAAGCGGAGCTTAGCCTCCGCTTTTTTGTACCCTAAGCATTCGGGCAAAGTACACGCGCCAGTTAAGAGTGCTGTGCTTGAGAGACTTACATGATCATCATGAATAAAATTCAAGTTAAGTAAGTTGACTTTAAATTGCTCGCAATTCAATATCTAGACATATAGACGTCTATATGGATGTCGGCTTTAAAGGATTTTTTCGGTCGGATGTTGCCGAAGTAGGGAGACGCTATGGGATACTCACATGCCAGTCATCTGGATGCACTTAATCAAAACCTTTCTGATTTGAACGGCGACATTAACGTTTCGTTTGAGTTCTTCCCACCCAGCTCTGAAGCCATGGAGCAAACGCTTTGGGCTTCGGTACAACGCCTGAAAACCCTGAAACCTAAATTTGTTTCCGTGACTTACGGTGCAAACTCCGGTGAGCGTGACCGTACCCACGGTATCGTAAAGAGCATCAAGCAGGAGACAGGTATTGAAGCTGCGCCTCACCTGACCTGTATCGATGCGAGCCGCGATGAGCTACGTGAGATTGCACGCGACTACTGGAACAGCGGTATCCGCCATATTGTTGCCCTGCGTGGTGACCTGCCAGAGAAAAGCCAGAAACCGGATATGTACGCAGCGGACCTGGTTGAGCTTTTGAAAGGTGAAGCTGATTTCGATATCTCCGTTGCGGCTTACCCGGAAGTTCACCCAGAAGCGAAAAGTGCGCAAGCTGACCTGATCAACCTTAAGCGTAAAGTCGATGCTGGCGCAAACCGCGCTATCACACAGTTCTTCTTTGATGTTGAAAGCTACCTGCGTTTTCGTGACCGCTGCGCTGCGGCAGGTATTGATGTTGAAATCATCCCGGGGATCTTGCCTGTATCAAACTTCAAGCAGGCTTCGAAGTTTGCCAACATGACCAATGTGCGCATTCCAGCTTGGATGTACAAGCAGTATGAAGGTCTGGAAGATGATGCGGTAACCCGTCAGATGGTCGGTGCGAGTAACGCTATTGATATGGTGCGCGTGTTAAGTCGTGAAGGCGTGAAAGACTTCCACTTCTATACGCTAAACCGTGCTGAGTTGACCTATGCGCTTTGCCACACATTGGGTGTACGTCCTATTGCGTAGAATGAAAAGTCCACAAGCCAAAAACAAAAAACCGTCGCAAAGCGACGGTTTTATCTTTTCTGGAGAGTCCTTACTGGGCAACGACTTTCTTACTCATTGACATGGTTTCCATGGCATTGAGTTCGAACAGGACTTCTTCTGCCCACGTTAACCATGCTTCCTTGCGAAGAATGTTGCGGCGCAGTGTCAGTCGCTCCAAACGGCCTTCTCGGGTCAGCAGTGCAGAGTCAGCGTACTGGCTTCGCTCTATGTCCCTGTATTGGCTTAGCTGTAAGCGGCTCTCGTCCATCAATGCATGCATATGTTCGATCATTGGTGCTGGGTCGAAAATGCTGCAGGTTAGTAGTTTTGCAGAGACTTCATCGCGGTCGGTTGGGTGTTTTGCAGGCATTAAGAACCACTCATAAAGGCTCTGTCTACCAATGTCCGTGATGGAGTAGACCTTTCTGTCAGGTTTGCCATCCTGTGGTTCTAAACGACAACTCACTGCGCCCATATCGGCCAGTTTGTTGAGTTCGCGATAGACTTGTTGGTGGCTGGCTTTCCAGAAGTGCCCGATAGCGTTAGAAAACTCTTTGGTTATATCATAACCAGTTGCATCGCGGTGGCTAAGCACCGTGAGAATTACGTGCGGTAGTGACATCTCTTCTATCCAAAATCTTAAAAGGCGATCCTTAGCCCTGGGATGTCGCTCTTTGGCGAATTTATTTTTTCCACAACACTGGGCGGATCGACACGTTTTTCGTTGCCGTCCATACATAGCTTCTTGCCAACAATGCACCAAAAAAAATCGTGGTGCGAAAAGCGCTGTACAGTGACACTTAAACGGTTATTTATACTTCGGTGTTTTGCCTATACCTTTGTCACGATAACGTCACGAACAGGCAAGAAAACATATTAATAACATTATCAACGCAACAACAATCGAAAAAGGCTCCCCAAAAATAAAAAAGGCTGCAACATGGCAGCCTTTCTTAATTTTGAATCAATTTCTCATTTATCCAGTGTTGCGCATACCTGCAGCTATGCCGGCGATGGTCACCATCAGTGCTTCATCAAGCTCAGTGTTTTCTTCTTCTGTCGCACGCGTACGGCATAAAAGCTCTGCCTGAAGCATGTTCAGTGGCTCAACATAGATATTACGCAGACGGATAGATTCCGCGCCCCAAGGGTTTTGCTCCATCAGGTGATCGCTGTTTTCTACCATCAGCACGGCTTTGATGTCCTGCGCCAAGCGGTCTCGCAGTTCATCACCCAGTCGCCAAAGTGACTCATCCACCAGTTTCTCGTCATAGTATTGAGAAATCGAAGGACTGGTCTTGGTGAAGACCATTTCCAGCATACCCAGGCGGGTAGAGAAGAATGGCCATTCGCGACACATCTCTTCAAGGTTCTTCAGGTGGCCATTGTCGATGGAGAATTGAATCGCTTGACCTGCGCCCAACCATGCTGGCAGCAGCAGACGGTTCTGACTCCATGCGAAAATCCATGGGATAGCGCGAAGGCTTTCTACGCCACCGTTCGGGTTACGCTTCGAAGGACGCGAGCCCAATGGCAGTTTGCCCAGTTCCAACTCTGGTGTTGTCGCTCGGAAATAAGGAACAAAGTCTTCATGACCACGAACGACGCCACGGTAAGCCTCACAGGAAACTTCACTCAGCGTTTCCATCAGGTCGCGCCATTCTTGCTTAGGTGCTGGTGGTGGCAGTAAGTTCGCTTCCAAAATCGCGCTGGCGTAAAGATTCAGGCTCTGAATCGCTACATCTGGTAGACCCAGTTTGAAGCGGATCATCTCGCCCTGCTCGGTCACTCGCAGACCGCCTTTCAGGCTACGAGGTGGCTGGGACAGCAGTGCAGCGTGCGCTGGCGCACCACCACGACCAATAGAACCACCACGGCCGTGGAACAGCACCAGATCGACACCGGCGTCTTCACACAGCTCAACCAGTTGTTCCATGGCTTTATACTGAGCCCAGCCCGCTGCCATCACTCCCGCGTCTTTGGCGGAGTCTGAGTAACCAATCATGACCATCTGGAAGTTTTGGATAAAGCCGCGGTACCAGTCGATGCTCAGCAGTTGGCTGATCACTGACTTGGCATTGTTGAGGTCTTCCAGGGTTTCAAACAGCGGACACACGTCCATGCGGAACGGGCAGCCTGCCTCTTTTAGAAGAAGGTGAACCGCCAGCACGTCAGACGCTGTGCGCGCCATTGAAATTACATAGGCGCCCAGTGCTTCACGAGGTTGCTGTGCAACGATACGGCAGGTATCCAGCACTTCCTGCACTTCATCAGACGGTTCCCAGTCACGTGGCAGCAAAGGACGCTTAGAGCTCAGCTCACGGATAAGGAACGCTTGCTTGTCCTGCTCGCTCCACTGGCTGTAGTCGCCCATGCCCAATGTGCGGGTCACTTCAGACAGCACATTCGCGTGGCGGGTGCTTTCCTGACGGATATCCAGCTTAATGAGGTTAACACCGAAGGTGCGGATACGGCGCAGCGTATCAAGCAGCAGGCCATCAGCGATGATGCCCATGCCACATTCATGCAACGACTGGTAGCAGGCGTGCAGCGGTGTCCACAGTTGGTCAACGTTGGTCAGAATGTCTTTTTCATCACTGCGACGACCATGGATTTGGGCATCCAGGTGATCCAGGGTGTTGGTTAGTGTTTGACGCAGTGATTTCAGGATCGCACGGTACGGTTCGTGCTCATCACCTGCCATGGCGCGAACCATGTCATTACAGCGGGTCATCGACAGCTCGCTGATGAGCTCCTGAATGTCGCCGAGATAAAGGTCAGCCGCTTTCCAGCGGGACAACAGCAGCACTTCACGGGTGACTTCTGATGTCACGAATGGGTTTCCGTCGCGGTCACCACCCATCCAGCTCGAGATCTGGATTGGCGATGCTTCAACGGTCAGGCCGCGGCCAAGGTGGCGCTTCATCTTCTGGTCAAACTGACGCAGAAATTCCGGTACCGCTTGCCACAGGCTGTTTTCAATCACGGCATAACCCCATTTGGCTTCATCAAGCGGGGTTGGGCGTTGCTTACGGATAACGTCAGAGTGCCACGCCTGAGCAATCAGTTGCTCAAGGCGAAGTTCTGCTTTATCACGCTCGCTGGAAGAGAGGTCGCCAAGTTCAAGTTTGGACAAACATTTGTTGATTTGAACCAGCTTATGAATGGTAGTACGACGCGCGATTTCCGTCGGGTGTGCTGTCAGCACCAGTTCGATCTTCAGGTCATCAACGGCTTTATCACGCTCACCGTCAGACACATCTGCGTTTTGCAGTCGCATAAACAGATCGTCCAGTGAGTCAGGATTACATACCTGCTCTTCACAGTGGCGGGAAACAGAATGGTACTGTTCAGCGATGTTAGTGAGGTTAAGGAACTGGCTGAATGCGCGTGCTACAGGTAGCAGTTGGTCATTCGGCAGGCTTTGCAGCACATCGATCAGCTTGGCGTGATCGTCTTTATTACCCGCAGAAGCGGATTTAGAGAGCTGACGGATCTCTTCTACTTTGGCCAGCAACTCTTCACCGTGGGCACCTTTAATGGTGTTACCCAGAAGGTGACCGAGCATGCTGACATTGCTCTTTAGAGCGTCATACTTGTCATTCATAGTGCGTCCGTTTCGTAACTTTGTTACATCCAAATTGCAATCGTAATGGCTCAATCTAGCCAATGAGTGGCATAAAGGTCAATCACCCACCGTATTATTTCACTGCATTTTTTTGTCTATCCCTTGAGCAATAAGGCATTGCGGAAGTTGTAACAAAATTACATTTAAAGCACAGGGTTTAGGCAAAAACGCTAGCCTGTCGCAGGTGGGTGACTTTATTTTAAACAGACTGTTGACATTAGTCATTTATCACGCTAAAAAGCACATATAAATTCATTTAAAATGAATAAACAATTATAATTCGCCAAAAAAAGCTCATGGAAGCAGCGAAAAGGTACGATACGAATATGGATAAGTTCTCAAACTCCCTTCTCCAGCGACGACGCCGACGTTAAAAACGTTGGGCGTATCTGCCCCTCCTGCAGCTGAGCGAGCTGAATGTTTCATCATTCTACCCAAAGAAATAAACGGACTTTTCATGTTAAAGACAGTGATTGTCGGTGCAAGTGGATACACAGGTGCCGAGCTGACCAAAATGGTATTTCTCCATCCTGAGCTTGAGCTTTCAGGATTGTATGTCTCTGAAAACAGTGTGGATGCGAACAAATCTATCGGTGATTTGCACGGTGCACTGAAAGGTCTGGTCGACCTTCCACTTCAGCCTCTTAAAGATGTCAGTGCTGTCGCAAAATCTGCGGATGTGGTGTTGCTGGCAACGGCTCATGAAGTCAGCCACAACATCGCACCAACCTTCTTAGCTGAAGGCTGCAAGGTCTTTGATTTGTCTGGCGCATTCCGCGTTCAATCTGACAGCTTCTATACCGACTACTACGGCTTCGAGCACCAATACAGCGAGTGGCTGGAAAAAGCGGTTTATGGTCTGGCAGAGTGGAACGAGGCAGATATTGCAAAAGCCGATTTGGTTGCCGTGCCTGGTTGTTACCCAACTGCTTCACAGTTGGCGTTGAAGCCACTGCTGGATGCTGGACTTATCGACACCCAACAATGGCCAGTGATCAACGCAGTGAGCGGTGTGTCTGGCGCGGGTCGCAAAGCTTCTATGACCAACAGTTTCTGCGAAGTTAGCCTTCATGCTTACGGTGTATTCACCCACCGTCACCAACCGGAAATTTCTACCCACTTGGGTTGTGATGTAATTTTCACACCGCACCTTGGCAACTTTAAGCGTGGCATTCTCGCGACCATCACGGCCAAACTGGCAGAAGGCGTCAGTGAAGCGCAGGTAACAGAAGCGCTGGAAAAAGCATACGAAAACAAAACCTTGGTTCGTCCTTTAGGCGCGGGTCAAAGTGCGAAACTGCAATCTGTTCAAAACACCGGATTTTGCGATATTGGCTGGTCTGTGAAAGGCCAACACGTGATCCTGACGTCAGCAATCGATAACTTGCTGAAAGGTGCCGCCAGTCAGGCGATGCAGTGCATAAACATTCGCTTTGGATTCTCGCCGCTCACGGCGATTGTGTAGGAGAGTGGCAATGAGTTTACGTCCTTTGGTAGTCAAACTGGGTGGTGCAGCGCTGTCTTGCACAGAGACTCTGGATAAATTATTCGCATCAATCAGTCAGTATCAGGCTTCTGCGCATCGCCAATTGGTGATTGTTCACGGTGGTGGCTACCTGGTTGATGACTTGATGAAAGCGCTAAACCTGAAAGTAGAGAAAAAGCAGGGTTTGCGAGTCACTCCAAAAGATCAGATCAATGTGGTCGCGGGTGCACTGGCGGGTACGGCCAACAAACTGCTGCAGGGCGAGGCAATCAAATGTGGCATTAACGCAGTTGGTCTGAGTCTGGCTGACGGCGGTTTATGTAAAGTGACCCAACTTGACCCTGAGCTTGGCAATGTGGGTAAGGCAACACCGGGCGATTCGTCCGTCGTACAAGCGATTTTGTCAGCAGGCGCAGTGCCAATCATCAGTTCTATCGGTATTGATGCTGAAGGTGAACTGATGAACGTGAATGCGGACCAGGCAGCAGTAGCAGTAGCAGCTGCATTGGATGCTGAACTGGTTTTGCTGTCAGACGTGAGTGGCGTACTCAATGGCAAAGGTAAACTCATGCCAACGCTTGATGAGAAGTTAGCAGATGAATTAATTGAAAGCGGCGTGATCACTGACGGCATGATCGTCAAAGTGAAAGCGGCGTTTGAAGCGGCAAACGCGTTGGGGCGTCCTATTCAGGTCGCGAGCTGGCGTTACCCCGAGAAGCTCGCTGAGATGTTCGGCGGCAGCAATATCGGCACCCGTTTCACCGTATAAACAACACAGAATTTATTAGTCGTTACCGCCTGTACTGACCGTCAGAGCGGTGAACATGGAGAAGTTAAAATGAGCGATATCAAAAAGGTAGTACTAGCATACTCTGGCGGTCTGGATACGTCTGCGATCATTCCTTGGCTGAAAGAGAACTATGACTGTGAAGTCGTGGCATTTGTTGCGGATGTGGGCCAGGGCGAAGAAGAGCTGGTTGGTATTGAAGAAAAAGCGATCGCTTCCGGTGCGTCAGCGTGTTACATCGCCGACCTGAAAGAAGAAATGGTCGCTGACTACATCTACCCAAGCCTGAAAACTGGTGCGGTTTACGAAGGTAAATACCTGCTGGGTACGTCAATGGCACGTCCAATCATCGCAAAAGCACAAGTGGAATGTGCGCTGGAAGTTGGCGCAGATGCACTGTGTCATGGCTGTACCGGTAAAGGTAATGACCAGGTGCGTTTCGAAAGTGCGTTTGCTGCGTTGGCACCGCAACTGAAAGTGATTGCACCTTGGCGTGAGTGGGACCTTCGTTCTCGTGAAGCCCTGCTGGATTACCTGGCAGAACGTAACATCCCTTGTACTGCAAGCCTTGAGAAAATCTACAGCCGTGATGCAAACGCTTGGCACATCTCTACCGAAGGTGGCGTACTGGAAGATACATGGAACCAGCCAAACGAGCTTTGCTGGGTATGGACTGTGGATCCAGAGCAGGCACCTGACCAGTCAGAAACCGTTTCTCTGTTGATTGAGAAAGGCGAAGTAGTAGCGGTTGACGGTGAGCGTATGAGCCCATACCAAGTGCTGACCACGCTGAACGAGAAAGGCGCGCGTCATGGTGTAGGCCGTATCGATATCGTTGAAAACCGTTTGGTCGGCATGAAGTCCCGCGGCTGTTATGAAACTCCGGGCGGCACCATCATGATGGAAGCCCTGCGTGGTGTTGAGCAGCTGGTTCTGGATAAAGATTGCTACGAATACCGTGAAGAGATTGGCCTGAAAGCGTCTCACCTTATCTATGATGGCCGTTGGTTCACGCCGCTGTGTAAGTCACTTCTGGCAGCAGCAGAATCACTGGCTGAGCCAGTAAGTGGTGAAGTAGTAGTGAAACTGTACAAAGGACAGGCTACAGTAGTGCAGAAGCGCTCGCTCAACAGCCTGTACTCCGAAGAATTCGCGACTTTCGGTGAAGATGACGTATACGATCACAGCCATGCTGGTGGCTTTATCCGTCTCTACTCGCTGTCGAGCCGTATTCGTGCGCTGAACGAGAAAAAACAAAAATAAACAGCAGCTGGAAGCAATAGAGTTTTAAGGAGAAGTAAGTATGGCGTTATGGGGCGGAAGGTTTAGTCAGGCAGCAGACACGCGGTTCAAGCAGTTTAACGATTCGTTGCGTTTTGACTATCGCCTCGCGGAGCAGGATATCGTAGGTTCAATTGCTTGGTCAAAGGCACTGCGCTCAGTGGGCGTATTGTCTGAGATTGAGCAGCAACGCCTCGAGCTTGCACTGAATGAAATCAAGCTGGCTGTGATGGAAGATCCAGAGCAGATCCTGCGCTCTGACGCTGAAGACATTCACAGCTGGGTCGAGCAGCAACTGATCGCCAAAGTGGGCGATTTGGGTAAAAAGCTGCACACCGGTCGTTCGCGTAACGATCAGGTCGCCACTGACCTTAAGCTTTGGTGTCGTCAGCAAGGTCAACAGCTTCTCCTAGCACTCGATAAACTGCAAAACCAGATGGTAAAAGTCGCGGCAGAAAACCAGAACACGGTTCTGCCGGGCTATACCCACCTTCAACGTGCCCAGCCAGTGACATTTGCACACTGGTGTCTGGCTTACGTTGAAATGTTCGAGCGTGACTACTCGCGCCTGAGCGATGCACTGAACCGCCTGGATACGTGCCCATTGGGCTCTGGTGCGCTGGCAGGTACCGCGTATCCGATTGACCGCGAAGCACTGGCACACAGCCTGGGTTTCCGCCGTGCAACCCGCAACAGCCTGGACTCGGTTTCTGACCGTGACCATGTGATGGAGCTGATGTCTGTGGCATCGGTGTCTATGCTGCACTTGTCGCGCATGGCAGAAGATTTGATTTTCTACAACTCTGGTGAGTCCAACTTTGTTGAGCTTGCAGACGCTGTGACATCAGGTTCATCCCTGATGCCACAAAAGAAGAACCCGGATGCGCTCGAGCTTATCCGTGGTAAGACAGGCCGTGTTTATGGCGCCATGTCCGCGATGATGATGACAGTGAAAGCACTGCCGCTCGCCTACAACAAAGATATGCAGGAAGACAAAGAAGGGCTGTTCGATGCGCTCGACACCTGGTTTGATTGTATTGAAATGGCAGCGCTTTGTTTTGATGGCATCAAAATCAACAAAGACCGCACGCTGGAAGCCGCGATGCAGGGTTACTCCAATGCGACTGAGCTTGCGGATTATCTGGTTGCCAAAGGCATTCCTTTCCGTGAAGCGCACCATATCGTGGGTGTGGCTGTGGTTGCCGCCATTGAAAAAGGTTGTGCGTTGGAAGAGCTTTCTCTTGATGACATGAAGCAGTTCTCACCAGTGATTGACGAGGATGTTTATCCCATCCTTACCATTGAATCCTGCCTTGAGAAGCGTTGTGCGCTGGGTGGCGTGGCACCGAATCAGGTGGAATATGCCATTAGTCAGGCAGAGAAGCGTTTGGAAAAACGTTACTCACCAAGCGTGAAAGTACGTGGCGCGCGTCTGACAGACCTCGATGCGATTGAAGGCATGGTGGTTTACTGGGCGGGGCTGGGTGAAAACCTGCCGCGTGAACGCAATGAACTGGTTCGTGATATTGGTTCGTTTGCGGTTGCTGAGCATCAGGGTGAAGTGACAGGTTGTGCATCGCTCTACGTTTATGACTCGGGCCTTGCGGAAGTGCGCTCTTTGGGCGTGGAAGCAGGCTGGCAGAACCAAGGGCAGGGCAGCGCGATAGTTCAGCATCTGCTGAAAAAAGCGAGCGGCATGGCCATCAAGAAAGTGTTTGTGCTGACCCGTGTACCAGAGTTCTTTATGCGTCAGGGCTTTATTCCAACTTCTAAATCTTTGCTGCCTGAAAAGGTGATGAAAGATTGTGACCGCTGTCCACGCCTTCATGCGTGTGATGAAGTGGCGCTGGAGTTTACCTTTGATCAGGACAGATTGATTGCCAAAGCCAACGTGGCGTAAACAGGTATAGAATTAATAAAAACCGGCTTAGGCCGGTTTTTTTGTTTGGGTAAGTCACTCTTTTGGCTCGGGTGCATTCATCCGAAACGGCATCAGAATGAGGTGAAGGGAGAGCAATATAGCGCTGGCACCTGCGCCAAAGAGCAGGGTGATGGACTCTATCGATTTCGGTGTGTCACTGAACCCAATAAACCATATTGGCCACAGCACCAGATTCATCACGGCAAGTTGAATCATGCAACGTTTGCAGCGGCCGAGTTTGGCGCGAATAGTGAGAGAGGCGTCTTTGCAGAATCGGCAACTCATGGATAGCAAGCCCAAAAATATCAACTCGTTGCAGCCTACAAAGAAAAAAGCCCTCCGTAAAGGAGGGCAAATCATAAACCGAATCCTGGGGAGAGTCCGGTGTGCAAGTAAGGGGATTAACTTGTTATTGGAATCTTTTTTAACAGCCCGGACCGCAATCCAGGCAGTGTTTGATCATTTCAGGACCTAAGTGCAGTTTGGCGTTCAGGTCACGCAGTGCAGTACGCACACCTTCTTCAATCACCGGGTGATAGAAAGGCATATCCAGCATCTGCGAAATGGTCATTTGATTCTGGTGTGCCCAAGCCAGCAGGTGCGCCAGATGCTCTGCGTTCGGGCCCATCATCTCTGCGCCAAGGAAGCGGCCGGTACCCTGCTCGCCATATACGTGCAGCACACCTTTGTTTCGCAACATGACGCGAGAGCGGCCTTGACCTTCAAACGACACTACACCGGTTTCGAAACAGCCACAGGTGCCAAGACGAGCGGTAATTTCTTTGTAGGTTTCACCCACCATGGCAATTTGTGGATCAGAGAACACAGCAGCGATTTTGCTTCGGCGCAGACCTGCACGGATATCTGGGAATCGACCTGCGTTGTCACCGGCGATTCGACCTTGATCAGCTGCTTCGTGAAGCAATGGGATCTGGTTGCTCGCATCTCCTGATATGAAAATCGACGCGACGCTGGTTTGCATGGTGTACGGGTCAGCCGTTGGTACACCGCGTGCGTCCAATTCCATGCCTGTGTTTTCAATGTCCAGCTTGTCGACGTTAGGACGACGGCCGGTGGCTGCCAGCACATAGTCCACTTCCATACGCTGCTCCTGACCTTGTTTGTCGAGGTAACGGATATGGACTTTCTCGCCTTCGCGCACCATTTCTTCGACTTTTGCGTCAGCATCCAGATAGAACTCTTCATTGAAGGCTTTATCTGCGTAAGCCATTACCGTTGGGTCAGTTAAAGGACCTACCTGACCGCCAACACCAAAGACTTTCACTTTCACGCCAAGGCGATGCAGTGACTGGCCAAGCTCAAGACCGATAACGCCCGGACCAAATACAGCGACAGATTCTGGTAAATCATCCCAATCGAATACGTCATCGTTCACAATCAGACGGTCACCCAAATCATTCCAAGGGGCCGGCCAAGTTGGGCGTGAGCCAGTCGCAATGACAATGCGTTTTGCTTCAATGCGGGTGTGGTCGTCTACGATGAGAGTGTTATCGTCAACAAACTTGGCGTAACCGGCGATTTTGTCTTCTGCCGGGATTTCATCAACACCTTCGAGAACAAAGCCAACGAAGCGGTCACGTTCGCGTTTCACACGATCCATCACCTCGCGGCCATTGATTTTAATTTCACCTTGAGGATGCACGCCAAAACCGGGCGCTTTTTCGATATGGTGAACAGCTTCAGCAGCGGCAATCAGAAGTTTCGATGGCATACAGCCAACGCGCGCACAGGTCGTGCCATAAGGACCGCCTTCGATGATCACAACATTGTTGACGTGTGCTTTGGCTGCGCGGTAAGCACCCAGACCTGCGGTACCTCCACCAATGACGGCGACATCTACATTCAAGGTTTTCATTATTATTCTCCAGGTAAATCCGGTTACAAGCGTTAGGATTAAGTAGGGCAGCCTAAGCTGCCCTGTTCGATGTTATGCGAAGTATGCTTCCAGCTCGTCGCTGCCACCGATGTGCTTACCGCCAATGAATACTTGTGGCACTGTTGCGCGACCGCTTACTGCACGCAGGCTCACAGTGGTAGCATCCTGACCCAGCACAATCTCTTCAAACTGTAGCTTGTTGTCGATCAGCAGTTGTTTCGCTTTCGCACAGAAAGGACAACCTGGTTTGCTGAATACCGTAATTGATTCTTGCAGTTTATGGTTTGGCGCAATGTGGCCCAACATAGTGTCTGCATCAGAAACCTTGAACGGGTCGCCCGGCTCGTTTGGTTCGATGAACATCTTCTCTACCACGCCGTCTTTTACCAGCATGCTGTAGCGCCATGAACGCTCACCAAAGCCCAAATCGTCTTTCGCTACTGCCATACCCATGCCACGGGTGAACTCTGCGTTACCGTCTGGGATGAAAGTGATGTTTTCTGCTTCCTGGTCTGCTTTCCAAGCGTTCATCACGAACGTATCGTTGACAGACACACAAAGAATGTCATCAACACCGTGCTCTTGGAACACTGAGTACAGCTCGTTGTAGCGAGGCAGGTGCGTTGAAGAACACGTCGGAGTGAAAGCACCTGGCAGGCTGAATACAACAACCGTTTTACCGGCAAACAGCTCGTCAGTGGTCACGTTTACCCACTCATCACCCTTGCGGGTTGGGAAGGTAACGCTTGGTACTTTCTGACCTTCTTTGTTAATAAATTCCATGGTAATACCCCTTAAATAAATTTTGTTTTTCAGTTCTTTAATCCGGTGTTCCCGGTTGATGTGTTTATATTAGGGCGAAAGGGGTAGATAGTTCTAATTGATTGGGTTTATCATTTTAATAAGTAAAATCTATCAAAGAGGTTTGGTGTGAACATTCGCGATCTCGAATATCTGGTGGCTCTGTCTGAGCACCAGCACTTCAGAAAGGCAGCGGAAGCCTGTTTCGTCAGCCAGCCAACATTGAGCGGCCAGATCCGCAAGTTGGAAGATGAATTGGGTGTGGTGCTGCTGGAGCGCACCAGCCGAAAAGTGCTGTTCACTGACGCTGGCATGCAGCTTGTCCGTCAAGCACAAAAAATCCTGATGGAAGTGAAAGTGCTGGAAGAGATGGCAAGTCAGCAAGGCGAAGAAATGGCGGGGCCGCTGCACATTGGGTTTATTCCGACTGTCGGCCCGTATCTGCTTCCCCATATTGTGCCAGCGCTGAAAGAGGCATTCCCAGAACTTGAACTTTTCCTTCACGAAGCACAGACCCATCAACTTGTGCAGCAGTTGGAAGAGGGGAAACTGGACTGCATTATTCTGGCATCCGTTAAAGAAACTGAGCACTTTAAGGAAATCCCACTGTATCTCGAGCCGATGTTGCTGGCGTTACCGGAAGGTCACAAGTGGTCAAAGGCTGAAGCCGTGCCGATGGATGACCTTCGTGGCGAAACACTGTTGATGTTGGCAGATGGGCACTGTCTTCGCGATCAGGCGATGGGCTTTTGTTTTGCGGCGGGTGCGAAGGAAGATTCGCGCTTCCGTGCGACCAGTCTGGAGACCCTTCGCAACATGGTGGCCGCTGAGACAGGGATCACTCTGCTGCCGAAGCTTTCTGTCCCTGAGAGTATGCAGCGTGATGGTGTGGTGTATGTAAAAGCGGTGGATCCTGAACCTCAACGCTTGATCACCTTGGACTACCGTCCCGGTTCGCCACTAAGAGCACGCTATGAAAAACTGGCGAAAGTCATTGCTGATGCTATGGGTAAAGTCTGCAATCCGATAGGCTAAACCCAACATACCCAAACAACCTGAAGATGCTCGCATTGAGGGCCTCCCTTAGGGCGAGTTGACTGACGTCG
>NZ_LASY01000134.1:0-6022 GCF_000973155.1 Grimontia sp. AD028
CTTGTTCTCGAGCATTTTTCCTGCGCCATTTCTGATCAGCTACCTACTGTGATTGGTATAACAGGGTTTCTAGGATGAAAGCATCATCAAAGTGACGCTCTCCAATAAAGGCAATGGCATGCTGTCCATGTTGTCTCATTGCACCTGGGGAGCGCACGCCAAATGGCCACAGGAACCAGCGCTCACCGCGAAGACTTTGTTCCAGAATGCCGAATTCATCAAAAGGGCTTTTCCTCATTCCTGTGCTATCCGAAAGCATCAGTGACTCTTTGATTTCTCTCGCCTGAAGCGTGATATCGGGTTGAATGTTATCAGTAACATGAATCGCGCTGATCATGTGCTCTCCGCCAGTTAAACTGATTTCAAAACGACCGTTATCTGTAGTTGGGAACAGGTAGTTCTGGATTGGCTTTTCGTCATCGCGCTCTGTAAACCATAGTGTTGGACTCAATGCATACACCATGTGATAGCAACCGCACTGGTGAATGGAATCCAGAATCAGTGGGGCACCATCTTCACCCAGCGTGATGCGCACATTCACCGCATCAAACTCTCCTGCATACGGGTCGATGTGGCCTTTTGAGGTTCTTGCTGGGAACCACAATGCGTAATTGAGTTGAGGGAGCACTTTCCCATGAAAACGGGTGTAGGTGACGGAGCGGTAAATAACGGGCTTTTGGGTATTGATCAATACCCTGTCTTGGCTCTCCATCGCCAGTGCGCCGGGGATGTCATCGGGTGATAAGGTTTCGACGACAAACAGAGGTGAGAACCTATCGAGTAATGCCTCAGATTCATCGTTGGTGAGCAAAGGCCATTGCAGTGAGGAATAGCGACTCGCTTCTTCGAATATGGCTTTCACGTTTTGCTGCGTCAGATGTGTCGGTGGCTCGCCATAACGGAAAGGGTGTTTCAGCGCTCTGCCAAAATCTGCTTTGATGCGCTCCTGTTCATCTTCAATTTGGCCTTCGGCGACAAGCGTGGCAACAGGGTAAACGCCTACCACTCGCTTCCAATGCTCGTAAGCTGTCGGTACGGAAGGGGGATGGCTCTCCAATTCTCCCCAAAAACGGGAATTTTCGATGCTTTCCTCGAGTAATTGCTGCTGGCATTGCTTCAATTCAATCTGATGGCGGGTATCGACGGGTGCTAAAGCCAATGCGACATCAAGTTGCTCTTTCCCTTTATGACCCACATAGGTGAGCCATTGAGCTTGCGCAGAAGCGCTAGCTAGCTCTCCAACAAAGGAAGTGCTGAAACGGTCAAAAGCCAGATGAGGAAAGCGTAAATCCTGATGGTAAGGCAGTTTGAAATCACGTCCTTGTTCGACTTTCTTGTAATAAGCAGAGAGGCGACTTTCACACGTCTCCCCATTTTGAGTGAACAGGGTAGTTTGGTGTGGCCCAGTACACCCAACTAGCAAGGTAGCAAATAGTAAGAAAAAGAACCGGGATCTCAGCATTGTGCCCTATCTATAAGTTACTGTTCGGCTTTAACAGTGTCGGTACAAAGGACAAAAAATGAAAACCGAGAAGCAAAAAATGCTAAGTGGTGAGCTTTATCGCGCGAGTGATGAAGAGCTGGTGGCAGATAAAATGCGATGCCGTGAAGCCATGCGTCGCTTTAACCAAAGCGTACCTGAGAGTGACGACTGGAAAAGGGCTAAGCGTGATTTGCTGCCAAACGCGCCCGACTCAGTGTATATCGAGCCGCCATTTTTCTGCGATTACGGCATTCATGTGGCCTTCGGCGAGAATGTTTTTATCAACTTTAACTGCACCATTTTGGATGTTGCGCCTGTGACTATCGGTCATCGCGTGATGATGGCGAACAATGTGCAGCTTTTGACAGCAACACACCCATTGGATGTTCAGCGCCGTGCCTATGATTTGGTTGAATACGGTTTGCCCATCAGCATCGGCGACAATGCGTGGTTAGGTGGCGGTGTGATTGTTCTGCCGGGTGTGACGATTGGTAAGAACTGTGTCATTGGCGCGGGCAGTGTGGTGACAAAAGATATTCCAGACAACACGATTGCTGTCGGTAACCCTGCCAAAGTGGTGCGTGAGCTGACTGCTGAGGAAATCGCTGAGCGCAGTTAAGTTAACGATTCCAACTCTGTGAGCACGTCAATCGCATATTGATTGGTGCTGCCACAAATATCCCGGTCAGCTTTGAATTGCCCACACACGGCAGGGCGCTCAGGCTGGCCGAAAATTTTACAAAGATTCTCTTCATTCAATTGGATACAACGGACCCCGGCCGGTTTGCCATTGGGCATACCTGGAATAGGCGAAGAAATGCTTGGCGCGATGCAGCAAGCACCACAGCCTAAACGACAGCTTACAGCGGTATCAGTCATCTCTCAGCCTCAATGAACGGGGTATTTGGTTATAATCCAATCGTGGGCGCGCACAGTATCACTCACTTTGGGTAAACGCAAAGTGTTGATGGTAATCGCCCATAAGACCTTGATTGACAGTCGCTGAACGCAGGGATTTCGCCTTGCGCTTGCAGTTTCTGCTCTGGGTGGTATAACGAGCGCCTTTATCAAGATTGACTGGCAGGTACGGGTAAGCATGACAACGCCTTTCTGGGAAAAAAAATCACTGACTGAAATGACTGACGCAGAGTGGGAATCACTGTGCGACGGTTGCGGTAAGTGCTGTCTTCACAAACTGATCGATGAAGACACCGAGGAGTTGTACTACACCAACATCGCTTGCAGCCTGTTGGATGACAAGACCTGCTCGTGTAAAGACTACCAAAACCGTTTTAGCTATGACGAAGACTGCCTGAAGCTTTCCCGGGAGAAAATCGAAGAGTTTTACTGGCTGCCAGATACCTGTGCTTACCGTTTGCTGGCAGAAGATAAACCACTTCCAGCTTGGCACCCACTGATTACCGGGTCAAAAGACGTGATGCATGCCGCGAACGAATCAGTACGCGAGAAAGTGGTTTACGAAATCGACGTGATTGATTGGGAAGACCACATCATCAATCATCCTAGCCGTCGAGGTTAACTCCTGTGAAGTTGACCCTTGGTCCAATGGAGGGCGTGCTTGACCCTTTGATGCGTCAAATGCTGACAGAGATTAACCCTTATGATCTCTGCGTGACCGAATTTGTCCGTGTCGTCGATGCGAAGCTGCCACCCCGCGTCTACTACAAGTTAAGCCCTGAACTGGAAAATGGCGGTAAAACGCTGTCGGGGACACCTGTGCGTGTACAACTGCTAGGTCAGTCTCCGCAATACATGGGTGAAAATGCCGCACTGGTGGCGGAACTCGGCTCGTCTGGGGTGGATATTAACTTTGGGTGCCCATCCAAGACGGTAAACGGCAACAAAGGTGGGGCGGCTCTTCTGAAAGAACCTGAGCTGATGTATCAGGTGGTGAAAGCCGTTCGCGAAGCGGTGCCTTCCGATCAAGTGGTCAGCGCCAAAGTGCGTCTGGGCTTTGATGATGTCTCTGCCTATCGTGAAATTGCCGATGCGGTGCAATCGGGTGGGGCCAGTGAAATTGTCGTTCATGGTCGCAGCAAAGCAGATGCTTACAAGGCGGGCACTATACGTTGGGATTTGATTGGTGATTTGGCAAAGAACTTGTCGATTCCAGTGATTGCCAATGGTGATATTTGGTGTCGAGATGACGCGCTAAAATGTGCGGAAGTGTCGGGTTGTGAAACTTTGATGGTTTGCCGTGGCGCGCTGAATATGCCGAATCTTGCGGCACACATTAAAGCCGATAATGCACCGATGTCTTGGCATCAAGTGCTGATGCTCTTGGTTCGCTATTCAGAATTTGAAATTCGTGGTGACAAGGGTATGTACTACCCGAACCGAGTAAAACAATGGTTCCGTTATCTGCAGGCTGAATATCCAGAAGCGAAAGAGCTGTTTGTGCGTATTCGCCAGCTTAAAGACAAACAACAAATTCTGGGTGAAATCATCAGCACGCTCAACAATGTGGAGCGTCAGACTGCTGTTGAGAGCTTTGCTTAAAATTGATTTCAAGAAACATAAAAAAGGCAGACTTTGGTCTGCCTTTTCTCTTTTCGTTTTTGCTACCTAGATCAGTACTGGTTTAAGACCCGACCCGGCAAAATACGGTAGTCGATGCGTCCAGGCCAATTCTGTTCGGACAGCGCTGAGATCATGGCTCGCGCAACACGCACGGCTTCTACAGGCTCAAAATCTGCCAAAGGACCCGCAAGGAATGGGTTCAGCAGCGGCATGATTCGCTGCAGGAATTGTTCATCCTTTCTTGGTTCTTCACGCTCTCCAACCAAAGGACCGGGACGTGCCACTAAAAGGCGTTCATACCCCATCTCTGAAAGTGCACGCTCCATTTTACCTTTGCAGCGCAGGTAATGGGATGGTGACCAAGGGTGAGCCAACATACTGGAAACCACGGCCAGATGCTTTACGCCGACGACGGCCATCATACGTGCGACTTTGACCACAAGGTGATAATCCACCTCTTCCAAAGCGACTTTTGACCCTGCCTGCTTCTTGGTTGTACCTAAGGAAATATACCCTTGAAGTGGCACGGGCCATTGAGGTTGCCAGTGAGTGACTGAAAGGTCAGGACTTTGATGGACAATGATTTTTTCAGACACCACAGCGACAGGGCGTCGCGTTACAACGTGGATATGGGAGACATCAGGGTCCCCCAGTAATTGATGTAATAACTCGTCACCTACCAAGCCGGTCGCACCGGCGATAATGACACTTCGAGACGATGGCACTGACAGAAAGTCCTCTTAAATCAATTGCGGCTAGACTACCACGGTTTGAGCAAAACTATTCAACGCCTTAGACCAATTATTCGATTTGTCGCGTAGTTCTGCCGGTCAAAAAATGACCTTATTTTCATAAGGAGAAGTCGAAAATCAGCGGTGACGGTCGTTTTGGGTTATGATCCGTTTTTTACATTATTAGAGATCCACAATGACGTCGATGGTCGAATTACAAAGTGACTGGGAAGGTATGCCAGCCACTTTTATTGAAGGTGCGCTTTTGGCTGCGAACCTGTCTCCAGCACCTTTGGACCCTGAAAATAGCTGGTTGCCTATTCTGGTGACAGGTGGAATGGACGAAGACGATGTAGAGCCAATGACCACTGAGCAGAAAAAGGCGGTGATGCTGCGATTTGAGCAGCAGTATGTAGCGCTGATGAAGCACACCTACGAACTGCCTTTAGAGTTGTCACTCGACGCATCACGAAATGAAAATCATCAGGCTTTTGCCGAAGGCTTTCTTGCTGTTTGGCCTCACATTGAACCGGCATGGCAAGAGATCAAAGTGTCTGATGGTAGCCGACGCATGCTTTCGGCACTGATGACGACCATGCTTTTCCTTCATGACGAGCAAGGTACGCTGGACCAAATGAAAGAAGCAGGACTGGCGGCACTGCCATCGCCAGAGAAGTACTACCAGCAACTACCTCTGATGATTAACGAAGTGGCGTTGGCGGCTGATGAAGTGCAGCAGGGGTCCGGCGCTCGTGCAGTGAATCCGTACAAAACTGTTGGTCGTAATGACCCATGCCCTTGTGGCAGCGGAAAGAAATTCAAGAAGTGCTGTGGTAAGTGATGACGATTTCTCCAATCTTGGTTGTCGCTGGTGTGCTCACTGACGGTGATAGCATTCTCATTACTCAGCGCTTTGATCATGAAGGCGGTCTTTGGGAGTTTCCTGGTGGCAAAGTAGAGCAGGGAGAAACTGAGCCAGAGGCTTTAGCCAGAGAGCTATTGGAAGAGTTGTCTATTAAGGTAGAGGTTGGTGAGTATCTCACCGAAACACTCCACCATTATCCGACCAAGTCGATACTACTTAAAAGCTACCGCTGTAAGCTGGTGGAAGGTGAGTTGACCCTGCATTGCCATCAGGCAAAAGCATGGGTAAGCCAATCTGAGTTGGAGGATTATATCTTCAGTGATGCAGATAAGCCCTTGGTAGCGCTACTGAAAAGCAAATAACAAAAATCCCAGCCAAGGCTGTAATGCATGTGAATTAAGC
>NZ_LASY01000135.1:0-49325 GCF_000973155.1 Grimontia sp. AD028
GGGCTTTGTTTGGATTGGCAATCAGTCTTGGTATTCAGTCTGATCTTCAGGGCGTAGTTTTAGCTGCACACCCATCAGGAAATTACGCAGGATCTGGTCTTTACACTGACGGTAGTGTTTGTTGTCCGGCTTGCGGAAAAAAGCACTCAGTTCATGCTTGCTTAAGCGGAAGTTCGCCAGCTCCAGGATCTCCAGAATATCTTCCGCTTTCAGGTTCAGCGCAATACGCAGCTTCTGAAACACCATGTTGTTGCTCAGATGGGCATCAGGCTGAGGTTGTTCACCGTCGCGTTTACCGCGTTTTAGGTTGATCAAACCGTTCAGAAAAGAAGAAAGCTCGATGCTGTTCATTTGCACGAACGCTTCGTCTTCATCTCTTTTCATCCAAGCCGCCACTTGTTCAAGCGTCACGGTTACATCAGCCAGCGCGAAAATTTCCACAACTTCTTTGTCTTTAAAGTCGAAGGTATAGCGAATGCGGCGCAAGATATCATTATTGGTCAAAGCAGATCCTAGTCTTAGGTGGTCCGGCGTAATCAACACGATTTACCGGAGAGGCGGGGGAGTCTATCAGAGTTCCAGGCTTGCACCTAAGGGAATCATCCCGCGTACAACCCCTGTTTTACAGGAAAAAAAGAGAGCCCAAGTGACCTTGGACTCTCGTTCTTTTGAATCAGTGTCTTGCGACGTTTGAAGGCCTAGATGTAGTAAGCTTCAACCGTGCCTTTCAGTGTGATCAGCAATGGCTGGCCACGACGATCCAGTGCTTTAGGTGAAGGAATTTTGATCCAACCTTCGCTGATGCAGTACTCCTCAACATCAGTACGCTCTTTACCGTTGAAGCGAATGCCGATGTCGTGCTGGAAGCATTCTTCCACAAAGTGTGGGCTACGTGGGTTACCAGAAAGGTGGTCTGGCAGCGCTGGCTTTGAAGTTGTGTCGTTCATTATATTGACCTGATGTCATTTGAAAGTGCGCCATTGTAGAACATAGATGGGCTCTAGCTCAATCGGCATCATTGCACTGATTTCATGTCGCCGAAAATGAATGGTTTGCATCGTGATGGCTGGATCTATTCAATCCAGCACCAACTCTAAGTCGACGAAACTACGTGTTTTACAGAGGCTATCGAGGATCTCTTTCCGTACTATCACCAAATCATCGCTTTTGTGTTTAAATACTTCCGCGGTGAAGCACACGATGATGAGGTAACTACTGCCGACCTTCATCGCCAGTAATTCTTTGCATTGAATGTCCCTTGCACTGAGCAGCTGTCGAATGGTTGTGTCGATTTCACGCTGCTCGTCTTCATCTTTAAGGCTACCACCCATTAACTCATGAAACGCGCACCGGATTAGATCAGCAGGCTGTGGCATCATCGCTATCCCCAACAGCACCACGACAATGGCATCTCCAATGTAATGCAGAAAACCCCACGCCCCGTGAATATCCACGAAGATAATGGCAATCAGCGCAATACCAATTGCAGCAGAAAGCACGCCATCCACCAGCGAAGACTTTGCCTCCGCATCCAGTAACATACTGTTGTATTGCACTTTTTTGTTTTCATTACGGTAGTAAAACGCCAGCCCCAGACATATCGCCACCATAGCCAGGGTATAAATCATGATGGGCCCGATCACGAGCGGGGGTGTCGGCTCCCCTTCGATATAGCCAAAGATTTTGCCAATATTGGTCGTGATAGAAGAGAGCAACACACCAAGGATCATGATGCCTTTGAACAGGGTATACATGGACTCGCCAGCAAACTTTCCAAAAGGAAAATCGTCCGTCACCAGCGCTTTAACGCGGGTCAGGCGAAGTGCGACTATTGACGAAAGAAAAAGAATAAAGGAAAGGTTACCGTCCAGCAGCAACGCTTCAGAGCCTGATAGGTAATAGGTCACCCACCCTGAAAATGCCATCACCAAATTAGCCATAATACTGACTTTCAGCGCTCTTTCTTCAGTGGCAATCAACGCATTGTCTTTCATAAGTGTCCGCCCTATCGACTCACTTCTTTGCATCCTTCATCAGTTGTAGTTGCCGAGGGTGGTATTTTCCGTCTGGTAAGTGAGCCAGAAGACAGGTTTGTTCTTGCGATGAATCTTTGGGTAGTTTTGATGCGGGGTTAACGGCTTTGACAATGAGAGATGTTGATTAAGTCTCCACCAAAACTCTTACCAAGAAAGCCCAAGATAAGGAGTCAGGAAGGTTTCAACCTCATCCCGTGCGAGACCAACCTCAACATGCACGCCACCCTGCTGCAACATCGCAATACCCGCGCCATTGTTTCGCCGATCTGGGTCGAGTAGCGAAACGACCACTTTGCCTATCCCTGAATTCAACAAGGTTTCGGCACACGCTGGCGTTCTGCCAATAAACGAGCAGGGTTCAAGTGTGACGTATGCTGTTACCGTTTTAATATCGATATTTGAACTGAGCTTCCCGAGTGCTTCCACTTCCGCATGATGGCCGCCAATAGGTTGTGTAAACCCTTCCGCAACAATATCGCCATTGGCGACAAGGACGCAGCCCACAGGAGGGTTGGGTTGGCAATAAGGCAGTGCATTTTTTGACACATCGAGCGCTCTAAGCATGAATCGCTTTTCGTCTATCACGTCCTGTTTCCTGCTTCTTTTCCCGTTGGAATGATCATCTCCGTCGACGCGCCTGACGTTCCTCGTTGAAAATGACACTGCCCCCCCAATCTCTTTACGCGTGATTGAATAGACGCCAGTCCATACCCGTGATCACTGTCATCTTGTTCTTCACTGCATTTTCCGTCGTCTGTAATCTGAATATGTAGTGAATTTGATTCCATTTGGCAACAGAACATCACTCTGGTCGCGTCCTTTGCATGTTTGATCGTGTTGGTTATAAGCTCCTGAAAAACACGCAGTAAGTCCAGCTTTTGTTGGGCGCTCAAGTGCATTTCTTCGTCACAGATATCAAGGCTCCACACTAAGTCGATACCAGAGGCCTCCAAGACGGGCTCGATGCGTGAGCGCCACTGACCAAGGAGCACGGTAAACTGGGTTTCAAACAACGGGTTCCGGCTATCAAGAATCAGTCTGAGGTCATTGAGACATTGCTGCGCTTTGAGTTGGAGATCTTCCCGGCCAACGCTCTTCACTCTTAGCAAGGTGATCAGCTCTACCAACTGGCTACCCAATCCATCGTGCATGTCAGATAACAGGTTTTGCCGTTCCGTCAGCAAAGCACGTTGCTTCTCACTTTCGTGGGCTATCGACTGCTCTTGCTCAAAACGTTTTACTGCTTCAACGACTTTGTCTTCCAACGTTTTCTGCAACTCTTCACTCTTGTTTAAGGCGCTCACATAGCGGTACATCAGCAAGCCACAAAGTGTCAGAAAGATCAGTAAGTTTGCATGTATACTCAGCGGAAAATACATATCCAGAAGCTGCATGCCATCCAGTGAATCCAACACCCCAGCATAAACACCCACCAGACCGGATATCGCCAAGATAAGCGCACTGAGGCTGTGTCGTAAGTATGCCTGCCACAGCAGTATGTACCCGATATAAACCGCACTCAGCGCCACGAATCCCCGCAGGAAGCTCTCGTTAAATCGCCACCATATATATTGAGGATCCCATTCATACAACGCAAAGGAGGCAACCACCAGCAAGAGGGAAACACACCAAAATACATACTCAAGCTTTCTCGCCTGAATGCCATACCAGCGGTGAAGAAACAGCACCATAAACAGGGTGAGCAAAGGTTGAAATGAAACAGACAACATCCAATAAATGTGCTGGGAAATCGGTAAGTTGGAAATCGTGAACGTCATATTGGTCATGGCCCAGCAGACCGTACCCAGCGCGAAGTAGAGATATTCGCTGTTCTGACGACGAAACCACCAGAGCATCAGGTAAAACAAGGTGATGACCGGCGTGAGCCAGAGCATCACTTTATGAACGCCTATCTGAGACCAGTACAAACGCTGATAAACAGGTTTCACCTCTTCAGGCGTACCCGCGTAGATTTGAGGAAGCCGCAGCCCACCACTGGATCCAATATCTATCGAGACAGCTAGGTTCTCTCCGTCAAATAATCGATTGGGGAACTCGTGATAAACAGGCTGATAGCGAAAACGCGGCATCATACGTTCGCGGGAGTAGGCCACAGGCGCTGTCTGCCAAATTAACTCCCCTCCGGTTCGCATTGCCAAGGTATCTCTGAATGGCGGCAACAAAATCGCCGTGGTATCTCCACCCGCTTTTGGCAGTACCAAACTGTATTGCCCATAGGAAAAACCGCTACCAAGGGTGTAGTTATGCGGCAGGGAAACCTCCCGGTATGTGGGCTTACCGTCTTGCTGAATCACCTGAGTCGCCACATCAACGACGGGCAAGTTGATATGGTTAGTCACCTCAAGTCCCTTCACCATTATCAGCAGCAAGATTGCAGGCAGCACGAGTACCAACACAAAGCGAAATACTGCATTGGTTAGCGCCTTTCCAGAGTGCATCGCAGACATTCTTTGGTGCATTAGATCCTTAATACCCCCCAGAACTTGGGATGGTGATTATTCCTGTCAGATTTAGGCTGTTTGGTAAGCACTTCGCCCAAGGAGTTACCCATGAAATTCGCTGCCGTTACCGGAACAAACGGGAAAACCACCAGCATTGAGTTAACCCGCCAACTACTGAACCATATCGGCGTGTCCGCAATGACATGGGGCACGTTGGGGCTTCGCCACCAAGACATCACCGAGTCCCTGCCCTGGTATTGCAACACCCCTGAGCGAATCCATGACCATGTGAAGGAGGTGATGGCGCAGTGGCAAATCGACGTCTGCTTGATGGAATGCTTCAGCAGGTTACTGATTTTAGGACAGTACCAAAGATTCCAATTTGACTGTGGGGCTTTTACTAACCTGTCTCACGATCATCGCGATTACCATAAAACCGAGACAGACTACCTCAACGCTAAACTCACACTCACCGATCATTGCAAACCGGGCGCAAGCATCTGGCTCCGCCATGAAGAGCCACACCGCGAAGCATGGCTGACCGCTTGTCACCAACAAGACTGCATACCCCGAACATTCAGCAGCGAGACGCCACAAAGTGATTGGTATGGCGAGCTTGATCATCAAACACTGACGTTAAAACTCAACAACTATTCCTGGCAGGGCGAGGCCCCTTTTATTGGGCAACACAACGTCTGCAACTTGCTGACCGCCTTGGGCCTGGTCGCCAGCCTTTGTGGTTATCATGCCATGAAAAAAGCCCTTGCCTTTATCCCCTCTCTCACTCTGCCACCGGGTAGGTTGCAAGCCATTCCAGTCAACGATAAACGGCGGATTTTTGTCGATTTTGCCCACAACCCTGATGGCCTGGGTCAAACGCTTTCAGCGTTGAGAGAACACTATCAGAAGCCCTTAACCGTCGTGTTTGGGTGTGGGGGCGATCGGGACAAAACCAAACGCACGCCTATGGCAAAAGAGGTGGGGAAATATGCCCAACGCATTTTTATCACTGGTGACAACTCACGGACTGAGCCGATTGAGCATATCGTTACCCCCTTGCGCCAGACCTTGCCTCATGCGCGTTTTGTGAAAAACCGGGTCGAAGCCATTTATCAGGCACTCTCTGGCCAAACTGATGAGGACATTCTTGTCGTCGCGGGGCGAGGACATGAAACCTACCTTCCCGGCGCTTCACCTTTGCTACCTCCCTCTTTCTTCAATCAGCCGTTGTGCGATGCCGACGTCATCAAGATTTGCCTGAAGCAAATACAACAGCGCTGAACCTCACTCCAAAAGCCTGTTATCACGACATCTTTCTCTCAACACCTCTAAGGAGGAATCTATGCGAGTTGCAGTTATTGGCGATTCCGTCATGTGGGGACAAGGGCTCCCCCGGCATCAAACCTACGCAAACCAACTGGTTGCTTGGCTTTCCCGAGAGCTTCGTATTGGCGCTTCCATCAATGACATGCACCAACCCATCACGGGTGACTACAAAGCCCACTCAGGCGCGATTATTGGTAAAAAGAACGAGCATCATCGTCGCCCAGCATTCGACACCCACCTGCCACAACCCACGTTTTTTGGTGAACTGCCTGCGGCTTACCCCACCATCACGAAACAGCTGACAGAGCTTCAGCGCCCAGAGGATATCGATCTGCTTCTGGTGAACGGCATAGCCAATGATGTCGGTTTACTCTCCCCGGTCAGAGATTTCGAAAAAGCCATATCTAGCCTTGAACAACGTGTTAGCGACCGTCTGATCCCTTTTCTGACAAAAACCAGATCACAGTGCCCCAACGCGCTGATTCTCTACACAGGCTATTTCCCCGCAGTGTCACCCCATTCCAACTTCAAGAGCATTGAGCAGTTTACTGACGTGATGCATTCATCTGGCTCCATGATGCGACAGATATTGAATTTCAAAACAGGAAACCGGTATGCCGATACAGCTATCGATATGGCAAAAGCGCTTTCTCCTGTCGATGACGTATTGGGTTGGTTGTCTAAAAAGCTGCAAAAGCCAGACAACATGATTGAGCGAGTCAAACTCGATGGTTACCTCTTTTACAAAGCAATGGAACTGAGCACGATGCAGGCAGTAGATAGGGTTAACCGACGTCTGGCGTCGACGAACAAGGACCCGATATGGTTTATTCACCCAGGTCTATCAGCCACCCAGTCCATTTTTACCCGCCGCCCTCAGGTTTGGGGATGGAACGGCGACCGTATCGTAACGCGCGAACGCCAAAAGCTGTGCCCAAATTACCAAGCAGCCCTCGAGTATTCCGCCAAAAATGGGATTGAGGTAGAGCAGAACTTGTTTTCTGCCGTTTCCTGCAAAAACGCGCACCTTCTCCACCCAAATAAAGCAGGTGCGAACCAGTATTTTTCTAGGCTACGTTCGATGATGACAGATCATCACAACTTCAGCCTGCGAAAAGTGATGAACAACATCGCACCTAGCTATAGCCTCCGCAAAGCGACCCAAGAACTGGGCATTCCTTTCTATGGCTCCCTTCGAAACCTCATCCCTCATCAAACCCTGAATATGCTGGGAGCTACCCTGACCGTTCAGGCAAAAACCCGCGCCAAAAAGCTCACCTTCCACCTTCATTACAGCAACCGAAAGTTTCCATTGGTCGTGAATGCCGTCACAAATCAAGGTGCGATGACGCTATTCGCTTCTGAGCAGGTGGTGCTTGATCTGGAAGCGAGATTACCCATCCGATCACTCAACAAACTTTCACTACGCTGCGCCACATCTGGCGTCAGTAAAGTCAGTAACGTCAACTTGCAGGTGATGATCAACGGCGCGAGTTTCGCGTTTGATCTTGAAGACGCTGCAGCTGCATTGAGACCGCAAGGTATTCCTCTCCCGTTTGGTCTCAACGCAACCCAATAACAGTAAAAGGACACTCATTATGGCGACAGACATCAAGCTCAAAAGAACCTGTATCGACAACATCGCCCGCATGATTCGGTTTGGTGAACAACTGGACACCAACCGTGGTGGCGGCATGGTGTTATATAACAACACACTTTTTATCACTGACAATATCACCCGTTTTCGTAATGGCTTCAGTAGTAAGCGAACGTATATTACGCCTGACAAGGTATCGACAACCAAAGTCACCAGTTTTGAAGCCTTCAGCGAGCAGTTAGAGTGCCGCAGGGAGGTACGTGTCGGCATGTTGGGCTCAGTGACAGAAGCAGTTGATAACGAACCCGGCTCTCTAAAAGTGATTACCCCGAAAGACTCACCCGACATTCACATCGACGGCCGAACCAGCACAGTCAAAGCACGACATTTCAGCCGCACCTCAGATGAACGGCTAAAACAGGACATTAAACCCATTGTTTCCGCCCAGCAGTTGCTTAACCAAATCGAAGGCGTGACCTATCGGTGGAAGGATAGTCATCAGCCAACGGAGGAGTTTGGCCTGATTGCCCAGCAAGTAGAGACAGTGATCCCCTCTCTTGTCGATCAAGACGAAGATGGGCTGAAAAGTGTCGATTACGAAGGCTTGATCCCTTTGCTGCTTGAATCCGTCAAACAGCTGCATGCACACGTTCAGCAGCTTGAAACCCGCATTATTGAGCTGGAATCGGCGTCATCCCAGCCCTAACCCCCAACCCTAAAAGGAGGCTCCCATGAGTCAGACAGAACCCATGATCAAATTCGATGACGGTGGCAACCCAAGTCTGCTCCGTTACGACTTACCTGCATCGACAGCATTCACTTATGAGCAGGTTTCTGAACTTGTGATACCAAGCAAATTCAAACGCAAGAAAAGTACCGACAGTACATCCAATCAGGAGAAAAGCGGTCAAACCGTGGTACCTATGACCATGATGGCCATGAAAGCCCACGCCATCAGCCCACTTTGGCATGCAGTGCTTGCAAACGAAACGGATGAAAACGTTGACGAGCAACTCATTCAACCCGCGCCGGTGAATGACGTTATCGAGGACACCCCCATCCAAAACGAAGCGATAGTGCAAACCGCCGTCCAACCACTGGACTACCTCATGGATAAGTATGGTACGGCGCAAGTGCAGTACATGCTTGAGAACGGCTATGTCATAGACCGCTCTGTTGGCATTTCAGGCATCCCTAACTATGACCTCTACCTACCCAATTTGACATCAGTTCCAACGATTCGTCTGGTGGAAAAGATAACAGTCAGAAACTATCTCGGTGATTATGGTGCAGGCCGAGTGGTGGATTCCTTCTCCTTGCTACCAGGGGAAGAAGTCGAACTTTCCATCCGCAGCTTTGAGCAAACCAAAACCAACCGCTCGGAAACCCAAAGTATTCTTGATGCGCATAGTTCAGATACCCAATCAGAACTGACAGAATCACTGGATAGGGAGAGTAAAACCGAGTTTTCAGAAGACACGCAGGATAAATGGCGTCTTGAAGGTCGCACCGACTACCGGATGAAAACCAGCGCCAAAGTGGATATCCCTTTTGTGGGTAGTGGTGGCGGCGAGAATGAGCTAAAAATATCAGTCAGTGGTGGCTATGAAACACAAACCAATACCCACCGCGCCAACACACAGAAAACCGCAGAAAGTGCACTGAAAAAACACATCGACAAGGTGAATGCGAAACGCGAAGTCAATGTTCAGGTCGATCGCAGTAGCAGCCATACTGAAGAGAACGAGTTCAGTGAAAAACGGACGATTCGCAATATCAACGTCAGCCGCACCCTGAACTTTGTCGCACGACAGATGAACCAGGAATACCTGTCTACTTTCGCATTGACCGGTGCCTATCTTGAAGTCGACTACGGCACGCCCGCCAGTATCAAACGCTACGAGCTTTATGAGCTGGACGCTTTCTTTGAAGACTGTATTGCGGATCAACACTACCGGGAAGATGTCACTAAAGTTCTCTACCGAATGCTGGCCTCTATCCGCGACCACCAAGGAAATACCCGAAGCCTGATTAAACAGGAACACATCAAAACGCCAGAAGAAAAAACGCTGCTAAGTGTTGATCATCATGTAACGACGCCCGTATCTAACATCGGCGGCAAGCCCATTGATGTGCCGGGTATTGTATTGGCGGTTAACCAAAACATCCTGCAAACATCCGGTGTCGTCGTGGAAGCTCTGCTTGGTCAATCCAACGCGCTAGACCCTTACTCTATGGGGCTGCAAGCTAACGAAGTACGACGCCGGGAGCTCGAAAACAGTGAGCGTAAACTGAAAACCCATGTGATCAATGCGCTGATTGATATCGCCAACCAACCCGAGCACAAAGAGAACGCTATTGCAGCGATTTCAGCACTCCAGACCATTCACAACGATTGCTGTGAGGAAGAGAAAGGAGATAGCGCATGACGGACACACTCACCAACTCATCTTCCCTTATCACAGCGTCGACTAACCAAAGTCCGGTTGCCCCTTTGGGGCAATCTTTGGTGACGCCGGAAGAGGCTGCCCCGCGTAATCTCGGCACAGCCAAATTTAAATTTCATTTGCTGGATATGGAATATTCCAATGGTTTGCTGACCTTTTCTGTGCTGCTGGCAAACTTTGCTGTTAGCGAGCACAAGCTTTTACCGGGTCAGAAAAAATACCTTGATGAACTGGTTTCTCTTTTTAAAGCCTATGGGGATGATGCCAGAGTGACTCACCTTATTGGCAGAGCGAGCAAAACTGGCCCTGAAGGTAAAAATAAAGCCTATGCCAAAAGGCGGTTGGAAAGTGTTAAACAATATCTGGAGGAACGATGCCCAAAACTGCAAATCCTAAAAGAATTTTCTGATGGTTCAGCCTCTCCCACTCACGTGAAAAACGAAGCATCACAATTGGACTGGAACCGTTCGGTAGAAATCCGAGTTTCTGTGCTCATTCCAGCGCCCAAATTTCCTAAGCCAACACAAAAGGCAGTACCCAAGCCCAAAAACGTTTGCCCTAAAGGAGCATCGTATAAATGGCAGCTTGATCTGAAATTGATGCTGACGTTTGACTACTATTTTGGCGTTGTCTTTCTGGCAGGTAGACTATACAGTCTGGACGATCAAGGCGCTCGACTTGATGGCGGGAAGGAAGCTTACATAGTTGGGGTCTCTGTCAGCCCGCCACTATCCAAGTTTTCTAAATACCCTAAAGGGATGGGTAAAAAGAAGGCAAGTTCAGCCATTAAGGTGGCGGTATCAGCCAAGCGAATCGCTGCCTTGTTTAAGGCTGGAAAGATGGACGCGCTGGTCAGAGCCCTAAAGAAAAGCCAGCTCGGCGTCAGTGCATCTATAGTATCCACCAAGGACAGTGGCCTGGTCTCCTTCAAAGCTGATGATGGAATACACTGCTACCAGTACTCAGATTTCAATAAATGCCCTGTTGGAATTGCATTCGCTGCAGGGCAGGTAGCGACTGCCAGTGCTGAATTCTCCGTGCTGAAGCTGTTGGATAGTAAGTTTCCAGTAGAAAGGAAATTCTGGCTACATTATAAGGGTGTAGTTATAAATAAAAAGGGACTCGCGTTGGCAGATATTTCTATAGGCCTCGCGGGTGCCATGATGTTTGTGAAGTGAAAGTTAGGCTTACAGCAATCCTTGTTGATTAGCTTCAAACACCGCCTCACAACGACTACTCACTTCAAGCTTGCGGTAAATGGCCTTGATATGGTCATTTACCGTGTAGTGAGAGATGCCCATTGCGCTTCCAATCTCACTGGTTTTTAGTCCCTTTGCCAGTAGCACCAGCACTTCGTTTTCGCGGTTAGTTAAAGGATTATTCAGCGGCGTTTGCGTTCCTACCTGAATTTGATTTAACACATGCGCTGCCACCGCCGCACTCATGGGGGCGCCGCCCGCCAACTGACTTTCAATCGCTTCTTCAATTTTCTCAAACGGCGTGTCTTTTAACAGGTATCCGCGGGCTCCCGCCTGAATCGCACTTAGCACATTGGTTTCATCACCAAAAATGGTCAGCACCATCACCTCAGTGTCAGGGTGGTTTTTTCGCAGGTAGTGAATCAAATCCCGGCCATTGCCATCGGGCAGGCCTAAATCGACCAGCGCCAAATCGTACTCATTCTGTTCAGCCAACATCAGTGCCTCTGCCAGTGAACCAGCGCAATCACAATGGGTTATCTTATAGGAGGAGGCCAACTGCCCCAGAAACTGCTGATAGGCGGGGATATCTTCCACAATTAATAAACGGGTCACATGCCACCTCTTACTTCGGCAAAACAGAAGGAAAAAGTATCTAAGAATCAAAGCCGGATGGGTGTAATAAGCGCAAGACTGAGCACAATCTTACCTATACGTAGATCACTTAAAGAAATGGATATTTCAGACTAGAAAGTCTCACCCTCTATTACCTTGGGTTTCCTATATCGCGACTCTTTTCAACACGCTAGCATCTATGCTCACGCCTTATAAAGTGAAAACATCTGACGCGAATTGACTCCAAGGAGCCGGCATGTTTTTCACCAAACGATTCTTTCCCTATTTTCTTACTCAGTGCCTCGGCGCGCTGAATGACAACATCTACAAAAACATTCTGTTGTTGATGGTGACCTACAGCTTTATTGATTCACTTCCTGTTTCGGTCGATCTCTTCGTCAACCTTGCTGCTGGCCTTTTCATTCTGCCTTTCTTCCTGTTTTCTGCGCATGCTGGCGCGATTGCCGACAATATGGATAAAGCCAAACTCATTCAGCGTTTGAAACTGGCAGAGCTCGCCATTATGGGCTGCGCCGCTGCAGCCATCTTGACGCAAAATGCGTTACTGATGTTGGCTTTGCTTTTTATGACGGGAACCCAGTCGGCGTACTTTGGGCCTGTTAAGTACGCTCTTTTACCTCAGGCTCTGAAGGCCAATGAATTGGTAAAAGGCAATGCCTGGGTCGAAATAGGCACTTTCCTCTCTATCCTTATTGGTACGCTCAGCGCAGGTCTGCTGCTCGCCATTCCTGGCGGGACATTCATTGCAGCGTGTCTGGTTGTTTCGCTGTCATTGATTGGCTTTTTGAGTAGTGTGAACATTCCATCTTTGCCCGTTTCCAACCCAGAGAAAGTGCGTTTTTCTCCGATTTCAGGCATGAAGAACACGCTTAAAGTCGCCAAAAAACAACGCGGGATCTGGATGTCGATTCTCGCCATTAGTTGGTTCTGGTTTATGGGTGCAACCTACCTGACGCAGTTTCCGAACTTTGCCCGTGAACACCTGCACGCAGACAGTACCGTGGTTTCGCTGCTGCTCGCCCTGTTCTCTATTGGTATTGCCGCAGGTTCTTTTATCTGTGAGAAGCTGTCTTTCAACAAAGTGGAACTGGGCATTCTTCCTTTCGGTATTCTTGGCCTGACACTGTTCAGTGCGGATTTGCTTTGGGCAGTTCCTTCCGTTGAATCTTTCCCCGAGCAGTTTTATGGCGTGCAAAGCTTCATCGCTCAATCAAGCCATCTGCGTGTGATGTTTGATCTCTTTATGTTGGGTGTCAGTGGCGGCGTGTTTATTGTCCCGCTGTATGCATTTATTCAGTCTCGCGCTAAAGACGGTGAGTGCGCGCGCTCTATCGCAGCAAACAACATTATGAATGCGTTGTTTATGGTGGCCTCGGCACTGGTTTCTATCTTGGTATTGAGCGTATTGGATTTCTCGATTGTCGAATTGTTCGCACTGATGGCGGTAGGGAACTTCATCGTGGCAATTTACGTTTACCGTCAGGTGCCTGAGTTCACACAACGTTTCATCAGTTACTTATTGAGCCACTGTCTGTACCGCGTATCGGTTAATGGCCGCCAGCATATTCCTGAGCAAGGCGCAGCCTTGATTGTCGCAAACCATGTCAGCTATGTAGACGCATTGCTCCTGATGGGAACATCAACCCGCCCAGTGCGTTTTGTGATGGATAAATCCATCAGTGAAATGCCGATACTGAAATACGTTTTCCGTCATGCGGGTGTCATTCCTATCTGCTCGCCCCGCAAGTGCGAGAAGACCTACAACGCGGCATTCGAAACCATTGGGCAGGCATTAAACAACGGCGAAGTCGTCTGTATTTTCCCAGAAGGCCGTTTAACCTCTGATGGTGAACTTGGCGAATTCAGACCCGGTGTGGAGAGAATCCTCGCTCAATCACCGGTTCCGGTCATCCCAATGGCATTGAAAGGCTTGTGGGGTTCCTTCTTCAGTCATAAAAACGGCCATGCACTGACGACCCGCCCAAGAAGGTTTTGGTCAAAGATTGAAGTGAATATCGGCGGGCTGTTAAAACCGAACGCATTAAACCGTCACTTACTGCAAAAGGAAGTACAAAGTTTGCTGGTGTAAAAACAAAAAATGCCACCCTGTTGAGGCGGCATTTTTTTACCAATTGGTTAAACAGCAGCAGGCATCGCCTGAACACGGAACAGTTTGCGGCAACGCTCCAGGAATGAGCCATATACCACACCCAACAAGCCGGAAAGCAGCGCGTTTGAAGCGACGGCTGTTGCGATTTGACTTGGTTCAGCGCCAACGGTAAACAAAATGGCTGCATACACTGGCGACTGGAAAGCCACATAAGCCACAAAGTCCGCCACGCGCTTCATTGTTTTGGTCGAAGATAAACGTTGCGAGAACTTCTGCACATTGTCGCGGAATACACCGTAAGGCCAGGCAATCAGGATATTGACTGGAATCGACAACAGTCGCGAAGCCAAAGATTGTTCGAAAGACATACCAGACACGAAGATCTCGACCATCATGCCAGTGACGAAGCAGAACACGACCATGGCAAACATATCAGCCACGACGCTGCGAACGCGGTTAGCGCCACCCATTTACTCACCCCAAAATCGCTAAATCAAAACGGCTAAAACAGCCAAAAATTCAATAAAAAAACGGGTTGGAGAAGTGCCGTTCACGCCGACTTTTTCACCTCCGTTATATCGGCTATTAGAACAAAACTCTGTTGGATTTAGGCGCTATATTTAAAATTAAAACCAGTGTTTTATTCTAATTATTAAGACAATTATGGCTCATGTGACCACAATAAATCTGGCACATGTTAAGCCCATTTGATCACAATCTAGTCTGGCTTTCGGGACAGGTCTCTGGCCATGATCAGCGCCAAGCCTAGTATCTGGAGGAAAAGGGCAAGGTTTCGGTAGTTAGAGATGCTACTCACAATTTCCCGGTAGGAGTCTGCTAACTGTAGGTTATCGAGATATAGCGTATCTATCTTGTTTCGCAGAAGATCTTGCTGCTGGTCAATGCCGAGCATGATTTTGTTGATGTTGGCCATATCTAGGGGTGTATCTGTCATATCAGAAAACGGTGAAAGCAGTTGGCTAACGAGCATCTCTGGGAGCTCTCTACCCTCTTCTTGGGTGGTAAGAATGATGAGCAATGTTTCCCTTCGGCGCTCAAGGGCATCGACTTGCTGCCAGGTCAATTGAATAAGTTGATTGTTGCTGCTCTGGGTTTCTTCCACCACCGCCGCTTTCTCTCCCAAACCATCAATCACAAAGTTGGTCATCAGCGCGGCGATCACATTCATGACCAGTCCTGTCGCAACAATCACCCACGTTGGCAGTCCTATTTGCACCTTGTTACTCCCTCAACACAAAGCTACCGTTCTGCCTTCATGTATAGCGCAAAAACAATGCGTTAGGGGTCTCACTTATACCTAATGATCAGAGAAATTCGCTTGTGAACGCTACAAATGAAAAAGGCCAGCGTATCGCTGACCTTTGGCGTTGGATTTAAATAGCGCTTACGCGCTTTGCGCTACCGGCATGATTTGCGCCAGTTTCAGGTAAGAATGCAGTTCGCCGTTTTTGTACTCGATGGCCGAGTGAATGTTCACCGATTTATTGGCAATGACCCGGCTGCGGTAGGTGTTGTCGTTTTTTACGATTTCCAAATCGAGCACACCTTGTTCCAGTTTCCACCAACCTTTGGTTGGTAGGCGGTTGAACAGGGTAAATTCTTCAAGGGTGCCATCTTCTTTAAGCAACAGCTCAGTCACATAGCCCGCACTGCAGGTTTTAATCCAGCGTTGGCCTTTCACTTCAGATACCGAGAAAGAGCGCTTACTGGACATCCAGTCAAAAAGGGCGATGGCATCGACATCTGACACGTCGGGAAGTTGTTCAATATTCAGCATGGCTGCGGTGCCAGATTCACGCAGAAAAAGCTGTAAGTACGAGCTGTTTACCTGTTTTTGCATCTCTTACGTCACTGTCATTCCTTGAAAAAGATGAAGATAACCGCAAGCTACGCCCTCTTCATCCCTCTTTTTGTAGGAATGTTAACCAGCGCCGAAAACAGGCCGGAATCCGATAGTCAGTGTTTGATAATGAGGCGTTAATTCAGGAACCAATATCACTAAATGAAAGGGGAATTGCGCTGAATCAAAAATGAGCAATGCATCTCACTGGAGAGGCACTGTTGTGTGAACTATCTTTAAAACGAGTGGGTTCACTATCAGGTGAGGATTATGCGCTATCTCGTTGTTAAATCAATAATTATAACTTCGGCTCTGGTATCTGGTTTTGCCTTTGCTGCAAAAGATCAGTTGGGTGAAGTGGTTACAGAAAGAAACGAATCAATCTGCAAGCAGAAGTTCACGCAAGAGCTGTTTACACAACAGCGTATTTTCAGCTCTGATCGCAACGGCTCTGATAAACGCCGAATTGCTGAGCGTAAAATCGAAGCTGCCCGCCAAAAATACAATGATACGGCAAGCTTTTGTGATGCATACGACGAGCTACTCACTTTCAATCCAGAAACGCTGGACCGTCGCCCTGGTGACGCACAATTCGATTAGTGACTCTTTATTAGCGATACCAGTCGAAGTTAGACAATTAACACAAGCCACTGATAAAGTGGCTTGAAATGTTTCTAACGACAGGTGTTGTCATGTTCGCTGTATCAAAATCGTTTTCTTCAAAACCACTTCGCGCGCTGATCGCTGCATCTGTATTCGGTCTTGCATTGGCAGGCTGTTCAGACGATGAAGTCGGCGATGTCAGCTTGGGATTGTTCACGACCAAAGACATCAAAATCCAAATCTTTAATGACCCAGAAGTGCCCGGCGTCACTTGCCACATCAGTCATGTGAAAGCAGACCTCGATTTTTCTGATCCGTCAGATATGGGTATCTCATGCCGACAAACCGGTGAAATTACCCCAGAAATGATTGCGAATGTGGATCGCTCTAAATCCGGTGAAGTGGTGTTCACAGCATCGAAAAGCATTTTGTTCAAATCGATGAAAATCCGCAGAATCTTTGATTCTAAAAACCAAACCTTGATGTACCTCTCTTACTCGACCAAAGAGACACAAGGGAGCCATAAACACAGCCTCTCAACGGTTCCACTTTGGGGTACTAAGGCGTGGCAAGCGCCTACAGAAGATAAATAAAACGCTGCTTGCTCATCCTTCTGGTGAGATTTTTAATGAAGGATGAGCACGCTTGCCTATCAGCAAGGTAGACTGCGCTCGTATCGTCCAACGATGTAAGTCACGTATCCGACTTTGAATACTCCCGCTATCACGATGGTCACTATGTGGGCGATGGTTTGATGGAAAATTGAAAAATTGTCCGCAAATGGAAAGCTGATGAGTAAAGAGCTCACCATTATCAAGCCCGACATAATCATCAACACGCCGCCGACCTGCGTAACCTTTTTGAAGTTAATGCCTCGTTCATTTCCAGATTGGATTACTACTTCCATAACCTTCTCCTTTAAAGATGTATTTCAAATGCACTTTAAATAATAAAGGCTCTCCCGTCAAACTAATGCGAATGATTTTCACTCATTGGCAGGCCAGCTCGCTTTCTTGTTTTGGTATAAACGTTGGGTTTGGCGAAATACGCCGTTAATATACCGCTGTCACATTCAACAGAGTAATTACCATGACCGCTTTTCCTTTCAAAAACCTCGTCGAGCAACAAACCACAGAATGGCTCGAGAAAGTCGTCATTGGCTTAAACCTCTGCCCGTTTGCCGCCAAGCCGCAACGTAACAAGCAAATCAAGGTTGCCGTATGTGATGCCCAGGATGATCAGGAAGTGATGGAAAGCATCATCACAGAGTTAACATTGCTGGAAAAAAGCGACGTGGCGGATTTAGAAACAACCATCGTGGTCACTCCGAATCACTTTCTGGACTTTGATGACTACAACCAGTTTTTGGATGTCGCAGACATGCTGATTGATCAGTTTGGCTGGCGCGGTATTTACCAGATTGCGAGTTTCCATCCGGATTATTGCTTTGCGGATGTTGAACCGGAAGATGACAGCAACCTGACCAACCGTTCACCGTTCCCGATGTTTCACCTGATCCGTGAAGCCAGCATTGAAAAAGCCCTGAAGCACTACGGCGGGGACGCGGAAGATATCCCTCAAATCAATATCGACCGCGTTTGCAGTTTGTCCGCAGAAGAGAGAAAAGCGCTGTTTCCTTATCTTTTTAAGGCGCACTGATACAACTAAATTCTGCCAAAACTTCATCTGCTAACGTCAGCGTTAACGCATCACCGTCAGCGAGTTTACCCACACCTTTCGGTGTGCCAGTCAGCACGGTATCGCCCGGTACTAATGTAAAGTACTGGGTGAGGTGGCAAATCAAATCGACCACAGGGTTAATCATCAGGCTGGTGTCTCCGCGCTGGGTTGGCTCGCCGTTGATGTCCAAACCATAAGTAGTCGCGGCCAGATCTATGCCTTCAAAAGGTACGAACTGGCTTTGCACGCAACTGGCATCAAAGGCTTTTGCCAGCTCCCAAGGCAACCCTTTTTCTTTCAGTTTGCTTTGGGCTTCGCGGCGTGTGAGGTCTAGCGCAACCCCAACCCCAACAATCGCGTCCAATACTTCTTCCGCTGTTGCCTTCGTCAGCGGCTTGCCGATTAATACTGATAACTCAGCCTCATAATGAATAGGGGCCAGACGTTCACTGAGTGCTAGCGAGGAATCGGTGCTGACGATTGATGTCGCCGGTTTGATAAAGAGCACAGGCTCATCAGGGATAGGATTATCGAGCTCTTTGGCATGCTCAACATAGTTTCTTCCAATACAAACCGCTTTGCCTGTTGGCAACCCTGCATCCTTTCCGTCAACCCATTGATGTGAATACATTCCTGACTCCCTGCCTTCCCAAATAACCTTGCCATATTATCAAACATCTTTTGTGATGATGGCGGTTCGATCCAAACTTGTTAATTCTTATGCCGTCTTAGTCACGATTAGTTAAGTGAGTGTTATATTATCGCGTAATCGTCCGTCTTTTTGGCCTTGAATTTCAGCGGTATTCGGTAGACACGGACGAGTCAGTAAGTCATATAAAAGGATAAAATATGAACCTCGATTACTTTGCGCTTGGGCTGCTGGTCTTTGTCGCTCTAGTGATTTTCTACGGCATCATTGTCATTCACGACATCCCCTATGAAATCGCGAAAAAGCGGAATCATCCGCATCAAGATGCCATCCACCATGCTGGCTGGGTGAGTCTGTTTACCCTTCACGCGCTTTGGCCCTTCTTATGGATTTGGGCAACGCTTTGGCGCCATGATCGCGGCTGGGGAATGAGTGCGCTGGAACATAATCAGGAAGCCATGCAGAGCGAATTCAATGCGCTGAAAGAACGCATTACTCTGCTGGAAAAAAAGCTCGAGGAAAAAGCTCAAAGCGTGGAGACCTCAACCACCAGCGGTGACAAAGACGGGGAGGAAAAATAATGGATTTACTCCTCATTCTGACTTACACCGCACTGTGTGTGGCTATTTTCAAAATCTTCAAAATCCCTCTGAATAAATGGACCGTACCGACTGCGGTATTGGGGGGTATCGTGCTGATTGGCACATTGATTCTGCTGATGAACTACAACCACCCGCACACGGCGCTGGGCGGTAATGTGTATGTCACCACGCCAATCGTACCGAACGTTCGTGGACAGGTTGTCGAAGTGCCCGTTCAGGCTAACCAACCGCTCAAGCAGGGCGATATCCTGTTTAAGATAGACCAGACCCGATTCAAAGCCCGGGTAATGGAAGCCAAGGCAGCCCTGCAGGACGCGCAGCAATCGGTACTGACCCGTCAGGCCGCTTACTCAACGGCTAAGGCCAATACCCTCAAAGCGTTAGCTGAACGGGACAGAACAAAGAAAGAGTTTGAACGTTACCAAAAAGGTGCAAAGAAGGGAGCGTTTACTGCTTCTGATGTCGACAACAAACGTCAAATCTATCTGGCTGCGGAGGCCTCTCTAGAAGCCGCAGAAGCGGAAGAAGATCGTCAGCTTCTTGGTATTACCTCTCAAATCAATGGTGTGGACACCACGGTAGCGAAAGCACAAGCTGCACTGGAACAAGCACAGTTTGATTTGGACAGCACCATTGTCCGCGCACCAACTGACGGCTACGTGACCCAAGTGACGCTGCGCCCAGGTATGATGGCCGTTCCTATGCCGCTTCGTCCGGTGATGACCTTTGTGAATGAAGACCGCACCCGATATGTGGGCGCGTTCCGCCAAAACAGTCTGCTACGTCTGAAACCGGGTTTTGAAGCCGAGTTCATCTTCCGTGCTCTGCCAGGCAAAACCTTCCAGGGCAAAGTCGTCGAAGTGCTGCCTGCCATTGCAGAAGGTCAGATTCAAGCGCAAGGCATGTTGATGGGCGACAAGATGTTTAGCGACCAAGGCCGTGCACTGGTTGTGCTGGAGATGACAGACGACATTTCTGAACATATGCTGCCGAACGGTACCAATGTCGAAATCGCCGTCTATTCAGACAGTTTCCATCACGTCTCTATCATGCGTAAAGTTCTGATCCGTATGAAGAGCTGGCAAAACTACCTGTACCTCGACCACTAATCCCCCCTTCAATTCCGGCTCAACCAGAAGGTTGAGCCGGCACACATTTCCCCGCCCATGTATCACTCTTAATAAAACAAGATCTTAGATGGATTTTTCCACCTGTTCGCAGCAATTGATAAGACCTAGCTAGCAATTTATTAAATGGCACGTTGTTGGATTTACTGGTCAGGTTAAGGCTTAGAGTATCGACATTATTGTGAAACCAATTGAACGAGAAGAATGAACTCCTTTGACTTTGATGTCCCAGTTTCTTGTGTCATTTTTGACTGTGACGGCACCTTGGTTGATAGCGAAGTGCTGTCCCAGATGGCGATCGTTGAGATTTTCTCAAACTACGGCGTGAAACTGGATTTGCAGGAATGTCTTGATAATTTTCAGGGTGGCAAACTGGCAGATATCCTGATCCAGACCTGTGAGCGCTATAACCTGAAAATTTCGATTGATGAACTGGAACATCTCTATCGCCAGAAGTGTTCAGAACTGTTTGCTGATCACCTAGATCCGGTCGATGGTGTACCAGAACTACTCGATACTCTCAAAGAGGTCGGTATTGACATGTGTGTCGCCTCAAATGGGCCTGTTAATAAGATGGAAATGTCTCTGGACATGACAGGATTGCTTCACCATTTCCGCGACCATCTTTATAGCGCATTTGATGCCAACAGCTGGAAACCTGCCCCCGATCTTCTCCACTATGCAGCCATGAATATGGCGGTGTTGACTCAGGAATGCCTGTTTGTCGATGACACACTATTGGGGGTAGAGGCAGGCATCAATGCAGGTATGCGCACGGTTTATTTCAACCCGGGAAACAGAGAAAGCATTGAGCATCCTCTGGTGATTTCGGTTAGCTCAATGAAAGAACTGCAGGCGCTGATGGAACGCCTGCCGCTGTCAGACTGCTGGGCGTGATCACACCGAGGTGATCAGTATGCCGTCATCTATCATCTTACCGAGAATTTCAGAGCCTGAACTCCCACTGATGCCTAAATCCTGGCTCAGTTGATCCAACGACTTGTTCTCAAAGACAATCACCTGACTGTCCGCTTCGCCTTCAAGGCCAACGGTCAGCGTCGCTTTACCTTCTTTGTCTGAAAGAGAAACCAGATAATCTTCAATACTTTCGTTGTTCAAGCCATCCAACAAATCGGAAAGGTCTAACACATCCATACTCACATCGAAGTCAGTCAAGGTGTCGGTCGCCAAGGAATCAGCATCGCCACGGAGGAATTGGAACACATCGCGCCCTTCTCCACCGGTCAGCTCATCGTCGCCCGCCCCGCCAATCAAGAGGTCTTCACCAAGGCCGCCGTCCAGAATATCGTTGCCACCATTACCTTGCAGGGAGTCTGATTCATCACGGCCCACCAGCAAGTTCGCGTTTTCATCCCCTGTCAGCTCGGTGGTGTTAATCAGATCGCTCAAGTCGGCATCTGCGTCGGCGTTGTCATCCACCCGGATGTCCAGCACGCTTTGAATCCGCAATCCACTCTCGTTGACCAAGGTGTAATTAAAAGACTCTAACACGTCGTCACTCGGTACATCGGTCATCAATTGATAGACATAATCACCTTTTGTATGGGAATCGTCACTTTGCCCATAAATGGTCAGCGAGCCGTATTGGGTCTCAATGATCATCACACCTTCAGATGCGTTATAAGTGGCACCTTCAAACTGCACAGATTCAAACGACCAGGTTCCGCTTAAGGCATCATTGTCGAACAAGTTCCCTGTGGCGATGTGCGCATTTACATCACCATTTAGCCCCGACGTTTGAACCGTGGCGATATCTGCCACCACGCGGGAACTGTCGTCATAACTGAGAGTAAGCTGTGCCTGTGCGCTGTTACTGTCTGAATCAGCCAGTGTGTAGGTAAAGATTTCATCTTCGACGTCGTGAGTGGTGAGTTCAGCGAAGATCGTTTCAACCGTGAGGTTTTCAACATCCAAGGCCACATAACGGAAGGTGGTATCGGCCGGCGCGGAAAGCGACAGCTTTCCGTCCGTTAATGTACTGGAACCTGTGCCAACGACATTGCCCGACACGTCATAGAGGAACCAGTCCACCACTTCATTGTCAGCTAAGCCTGAAACCGTCAACGTCACTTCGTCGACTTCATCATCGAAACCATAAATCGAAGCCGAATAGTCCCCGTCTTCATCTGATGTATCGAAGGTGAACATGTCTGCGGTGAGGTCATCCTTATCAACACCGTTGAGCGTCAAAGTGCCGGTATCAAGGGTGATGACGGTATTATCTCCAACCTGCTCAATGCCCAGTTCTGCAAAGGTATCAATCGTCGATGCGTTCTTGATAATAATGGTGTCGTTGTTGGTATCGAAATCCATCACTGTGTCATTGCCAGATTCAAACACCACGGTGTCTGAGCCTTTACCGAGTGTGAGCTCATCATCGCCCGCGCCGCCCACCAATCGGTCATTACCGCGACCACCATCTAGCGTGTCATTGTCATCGCCGCCATAGAGATGGTCTTCGGCATTGTCGCCTGACAGGGTATCGTTACCCGCTTCACCGTAGATTTCATCCACACCGTTACCGCCAGACACTGTGTCATTACCCGCGCCTGCGTAAACAATATCTGCACCGTTCCCTGCATCAATCGTGTCGTCGCCATCTGTACCTATAATCGCGCCTTCTTCCACTTCGTGCTCGACAATCCCTTCATGTGAAGGGTGATGCACCTCATCCAAGTCCAGCCCGTTCCCTGCATCACCACTTAAGAAGGCGGCACTTGTCAGGTTGCTACCATAGAAGGTGACCCCATTGGTGCTATCAAAAGCGGTGTTCAGTTCGCTGGCGTAGAATTCTGTCTGCACAGATGAGGTGAAGGTGTAAACGCCGTTGGAAGAGACCGTCAGTTGTCCTGAGTCCGCACTGATGGTGACACTGCCATCAGTCAGCACGTAATCCACACCATCGTAGGTCACTTGGGTCACGTTGACAGAGGAAGGTGACGTCAGGGTATCTGCCCCACTTCCATCACCATTGCTGCCAGAGATAACGTTACCCGTCGCCGTCGAAGACGCAGCAATCTCGTCACTGTCATTGGCGGAAACAATATCGTCTACCCGATTAACGGTGACACTCACATTTTCCGAGTCGACATAGGTTCCATCGCTCACCCCTACCGTAAACGACAAGCTTTCCAACGGATCGGCAGCACTGTCGCTATTAATTGCCGCTACGCCTGCTGCGGTCAGCAACACCTGATTCCCGACGAGTGTGAAATAGCCAGCGCCATTATTACTGAGGCTGTAAGTCAGTATATTTTCATCAGCATCAGTCGCCGACAGGGTCGCAACCACATCATTTTCTGCGACGTTTTCTTCCGTCAGGTCGTTGACAGAGACAGTCAGCTCAGGTGCATTATCATTCACGCGGGTGACAGTCACGTTTGCATCATCGCTGCCTGTGCGGGAACCATCTGAAGCTGAGACAGTAAAGTTGATGGCGCTGATTTCGGCCCCATCATCGTTGATGGCTGCTACACCCGCCGCAGTCAGCTTCACTTCATTGCCATCAATGGTTACCCAATCTGCATTCGCACCTGAGATCGTGAAAGTCAGCTCATTTTCGTCTGCATCGGAAGCAGAGATAGTCGCCACCACGGTATCAACAGAGACGGATTCTTCCGCCACACCGACCTCGGTCAGGGTTATCACGGGGTCATTATCATTCACACGGGTGACGGTCACGTTCGCATCATCGCTGCCCGTGCGGGAACCATCTGATGCCGTGACAGTAAAGTTGATGGCGCTGATTTCCGCGTCGTCATCGTTGATGGTTGCTACACCCGCCGCAGTCAGCTTCACTTCATTGCCATCAATGGTCACCCAGTCCGCATGGGGACCTGAAATGGTGAAAGTGAGATCATCTCCGTCAGCATCAGAAGCAGAGATAGTAGCGACCACAGTGCTGACCGACACAGACTCTTCCATTACGTCCGTCTCGTTCAGGGTGATAACAGGAGAGTTGTCGTTTACACGCGCGACGGCCACCGTATCACTGGCAACGACGGTATACGTTCCGTCGAATGCCTGAACTGAAATCGGCATGCTGGATATCGCATCGACGCCGTCTTGATTGATAGCGGCAACGCCATCTGCAGTCAGGTATACACCGTTCCCATCAAGCCGGAAGTAGCCGTCATCATTGTTCAGCAAAGTCAGCGAGACATCATCTGCGTCCTCATCTGACGTTGTGATGGTCGCCACCAGCGTTGATTCTGTGACCGACTCTTCGATCAAATCTTCAACAGCAAGGGAAAGTGTTGGCGGAGTGTCGTTATCACGACCAACAAGAAGCGTGGCGGAGGCATCCGTAACATTTTCCCCGTCACTGGCCTGAACAGAGATCGTCAGGGAGCGGATATCCAAACCGTCATCCTGTACCGCCGCGACGCCATCCGCGGTCAGGGTTACTTCGCCGTCTGAAAGGAGGAAGTAGTTATCCTCGTTGCCAACCAATGACAGGGTGACATTATCTCCATCCGCATCAGCGGTGCTCACAGTCGCCACAACTAGCCCAGCGGTAACAGCACTTTCAGAAATGTCACTGGTGGAGATGTTCACGGTAGGGCCGTTGTCGTTCACTCGAATGACTGAGATTGTGTCGGAAGCACTGGCTTGAAAATCACCGTCAGAGACGGTCAGAAAGATGCCCAATGATTCGATGTTCAGGGCATCATTATTGATCGCTTCAACACCTGCTGCCGTCAGCAGCACTTCACCATCTCCTAGTGAAAAATATCCGTTATTGTTATCTGTCAGTGTGTAGCTAAGGGTGTTTCCATCAGCATCAGAGGCCGAAAAGGTCGCAACTACCATGCCTTCAGAAACAGATTCCTCAGTCACATCAACCGCTTCCAATGTCAGCGTGGGGACGTTGTCGTTCACCTTGTTAATAGCAAGCACGCCAGATGCCTGCTCACTCAACTCACCGTCATCAGCCTCGACCACAATCGACATACTTTCCAAGCCGAGGGCATCATTGTTAATTGCATCCACGCCAACCTGAGTCAGCACCACATTGTCGTCCTGAATGCGGAAATATCCGTCTTCGTTATCAAGCAGATTGAGGGAAACGGCGTCATTGTTCGCATCCGTCGTGGTGATAGTCGCCACGACCTGACCTTCAATGACTGACTGTTCAGTGACGGTCAGCATGGAGAGTGTGACAGAAGGCGCCTGATTGGAATCAGTAGGGGATGGCTCTGGAGATGGCGTGGTTGGTGTGGAACCGGGCGTCGTGGGGGCTGACGGCGTCACATCCGCAGTGTCAGCCGTTTGTGTCGCTTCGTTTAATTGTTCAAAGAAAAAGCGTTGCAGTGAAGAGAGGGAGTTAAGCTGAAATGCCGTCAGATTGTTTGCATTCAGTGATTCGACATTTTCGCTTTCCTCACTTTCTCCTTCTTCCAGCAGCTCGGTCAGGCTTGGGCGTGAGCCAGTGCCTTCCACAACCACATCACCGGCAACAAAGAATGTGGATGAACTGGTGGCTTGGCCAGCAGCTGGATCTGCATTTTCGCTGGGTTCTTCCCCTTCTTCGACGCCGCGTCGGGCTGCATTCACTTCCTCATTTGCATCAGGAGGTGTTTCAAAGCGAAAGCCACTGTTAGCATTCACCTGAATTTCCCTTTCACCATTTTCTTTGAGAACCGCACTACTACCGTTTTCCGTGACTAGCACTTCTTCCGGTTTAAGCTCTGCGTATTGTTCTGCAACCCTTACGCTGCCATCCGGTGCAAAAATTAATGCGTTACCGTCCAGTTGCGTAATAATCATTTTGTCGGCCATTCGTTGCCCTCATACTCGGATCAAAGGCTTCCTGCCTGTTGAAGCGGGTAAATTTCGTGCCAGACGCACCTCTCCATTACTAACTGTAGTGCATATGTCTTGTGACTGGATCGTGTGATCTTAATCCTAAACTCAGTCTTTTGGAGGAGAAGGGATGAGACGACAACCTGATGTCTAGATAGCTTGTTGATATAAAAATAAAAAAGGGACGCTTCAGCGTCCCTTTAACAACGATAAGTGGGATTATGGCAAGGTCTTCAAACTCTGCTCATAATCATCAAATGTCTGCATCACAGTGTTTTCCGCACCGCCTGTCGCTTTACTCACAGCGATAATTGCAAGACCCGCCAGAATGAAGCCAGGGACAATCTCATAGATATCGAAAATCCCGCCAGTCAGTTGTTTCCAAACGACCACGGTCACACCTCCGACAATAACACCAGCCAGTGCGCCGTTACGGTTCATGTCTTTCCAGAACAGGCTCAACAACAAGGCTGGACCGAACGCAGCACCGAAACCAGCCCAAGCGTAAGATACTAAGCCCAGTACCGAGCTTTCTGGGTTCATTGCCAGCATCAACGCAATGATGGAAATGCCCACCACAGCGAAACGACCAACCATGACCACCTCTTTGGTCGATGCATCAGGACGGAACACTTGTTTGTAGAAATCTTCGGCCAGGGCAGAAGATGACACCAGCAACTGGGAATCTGCTGTACTCATCACCGCCGCCAGAATTGCCGCTAGCAAGATACCTGCAATCACAGGGTGGAACGCCGCGTTCACCAGATACATAAAGATGGTTTCGCCATCTGCCAGTTCACCCCCGAGGTGTTGGTCAACATACAGGATACCCACCAGGCCAATCAGGATTGCACCTGCCATAGAGACAGCACTCCAACCCACGGCGATACGGCGTGCTGTAGTGATGTCCGCATTGGTGCGTGTTGCCTGGAAACGAGCAAGGATATGCGGCTGACCAAAATAACCCAGACCCCAGGCCACGAGAGAAATGATTGCCACGGCAGTCAGAGGTTCACCATTAACATCTTGCCAAAGGGTCAGAAGCTCAGGGTTTTTCGCTTCCAGCGCAGCAGGCAAGTCGGTGAAAGAGCCATCCAGCGTCGCGATAGGCACGATCATCAGTGCTGCCGCCATCAAAAGGCCTTGCACCAAGTCGGTCCAGGATACCGCAAGGAAGCCACCAAACAGGGTGTAAGAAACCACACAGACAGTACCGATGACTACCGCTGTGGTGTACTCAAGGCCAAAGACCGTCTCAAACAGTTTACCGCCTGCTACCAAGCCAGAGCTGGTGTAGAAAAGGAAAAACAGCAAGATAAAGAAGGCAGAAATGGTCTGCAGCAGTTTCGAATTATCTTCAAAACGGCGAGACAGGAATTCAGGGATAGTCAGTGCGTTGTCGACTTCGATACTGTAAGTACGAAGGCGCTTGGCACAGATTAGCCAGTTTAAGTAAGTACCCGCTAACAAACCACCAGCAAGCCACAGCGATTCGATACCTGCAGCGTAGGCATAGCCCGGCAGACCCAGAAGCAGCCAACCACTCATATCAGACGCGCCGGCTGACAGTGCTGCAGGCCAAGGGCCAAGAGAACGTCCGCCAAGGAAGTAGTCTTCAGAGTTTGACGTGCGCTTGTAAGCGTATACGCCGATTGCGAGCATTAGAATCAGGTACACGATAAACGTGGCGCTGATTGCAAAGCTGTTTTCAATCATGTTTTTTCCCTCAATAACAAGGCACAAAGATTGGGGATCATAGATCTCCAGTGCCTAATTCCGATTATTTAAAACCGTCAGCAACAGAAAACCCAAGGCCTCTGCTTTGCCAGCAGAGAACCTGAGTTTCTTCACATCGGGTTACTTGGGTTTAATGTTCGCCACTGCCAAGTTCCAGCAGGGTGGCGTTGCCCCCTACCGCAGTGACGTTTATGGTTCTCGTCCGCTCGGTAATAAAGCGGAGTAGATAGGTTGGCGAAGCGACAAGAGGTAATTGGCTTGCGTTGTCTTCAGCGACAAACTGCACCAACACACCGTCTCGGGCTGCCAGTTTTCGGTTCATAGCAATCAAGGTTGCTGAGTTCGCCACCGCGGCCACACCACAAATCGGTGCGTAAACAATGGCGTCTTCCGTCATTTCGCTACTCAGCAGCGAAACAAGTCGGTTTGGTGCACTGGCTTTTACCAGATCGCCAATCAGCGCTTCGGCTTCATGGTGTAAAGTGTTTGGCGGTGCTAACAAGGCGCAGTTACCCGATACCAATACTGCGGCTAACTGTCCTGCCAATGACACCACGGACAGTGATTCATCACCGGTGATAAGAAACAGCCCACGGCCAGCGGTATAGAGTTCGTTGCTTTCCCCTGTAGGTCCCGGCATGTCGTGGACGGGCGCGAGCAGGCTTTCAGCCTGATTAAGATGGAAGCGAATCAGGCTTGCAGCGTCCATAAAGGCATCACCACGTTGACTCAGGTTGTCAGCCCACACATTCAACAGTGCTGCGCGTTCAACCACACCAAGCGCATTCCACTCTTCCCAAACCGCCTGACTTTGTGCGGCGAGCGTTTGTACGTCATTCATTGCCTGCATTCCTATTACCTTGCTCATGCCACAACCTCCTCTTTCGTGAAGCGATAGAGATAGTGAGGTCCGCCTGCTTTGGGTCCTGTACCAGATAGCCCCTGACCACCAAATGGCTGCACACCAACCACTGCCCCAACCTGATCACGGTTGATGTAGCAGTTACCCACTTTGGCGCGGGATTCAATGTGGCGATAGGTGGTTTCATTACGGCTGTGAACACCCAGTGTCAGACCAAAACCTGCACTGTTGATGTCATCAATCACGCTATCGAGTTCATCGGCGTGGTAACGCACCACGTGCAGGATTGGGCCAAAGTGCTCTTCTGAAAGCATTGAGATACTGTCGATTTCAAACGCCACCGGAGCAATATATGTGCCCACGCGGGTTTCGCTTTTCATCGGTGCTTTGGCGATGAATTTGCTAGTCTTGAACAACTCGTTGATGTGGTTTTGCAGCTTCTCTTGGGCGGTCTCATCAATCACTGGCCCCACGTCAGTGGAGTGAAGATAAGGCAATCCAATGCGCATTTCCGCCATCGCCCCTTTGATAAGGTCAATCACACGATCCGCCACATCTTGCTGGACATACAGCACACGCAGGGCTGAACAGCGCTGGCCCGCAGAAGCAAATGCAGAGCGAAGTACATCACGCACCACTTGTTCAGGCAGCGCTGTACTGTCCACCAACATGGCGTTCTGACCACCAGTTTCCGCAATAAACGGCACTGGCAGAGCTTCACGGGAAGCAAGCGATTGGTTGATGCGCTGCGCCGTCGGCGTCGAGCCAGTAAAGGCCACACCGGCAATGCTGTCGTCAGCGGTCAATACGCTGCCGATTGCCGCACCACTGCCCGGCAACAGCTGGATGACCCCCGCTGGAATGCCAGTATCAAGCAGCAACTCAATCGTGCGGAACGCAATCAGTGACGTTTGCTCCGCTGGCTTGGCAACGACGGTATTTCCGGTCACCAAGGCTGCGGAAATCTGACCGATAAAGATCGCGAGCGGGAAGTTCCAAGGGCTGATGCAGGTGAACACACCGCGCCCTTCACGGCGCAAGGTGACAGACTGGCCATCAAAACGGGTGAAAGATTGCAGATCGCCTTCAATCTTTTCAGCCTGAATCGGGTAGTAACGGAGGAAGTCCACCGCCTCACGCACTTCATCAATGCTGTCGTGAATGGTCTTGCCCGCTTCACGGTGACAAAGTGCCACCAGCTCGCCCAAATTCTCTTCAAGCAAGTCAGCAAGCTTAAGTAAGTACTTACCTCTCTCTTTGGCAGGCAGTGCACGCCAGCTATCAACATTCGCTGCAGCAACGCTCAGGGCGTCTTTAGCCTGTTCAGGTGTTGTCCAGTTTATGCTACCGACTTTCAGGCGGTGATCGTAAGGCGCCACAACAGTGTGAGCGTCGCCCGTCAGACGTTCGCCATCGATGATAGGCCCCGCACTCCAGGTTGCATCCATAAAGGCCTGAACCTTGGCATCATAGGCTTCCCATTCGCTTTCAATGTCGATCGCAACACCTTTCGAGTTCTGGCGTGATTCACCAAAAATCTCAGAAGGTTGAGGGATACGTGGGTTATGCAGCGTTGGGCGAGACGTCAATGTGTCCACTGGGTGTTGCGTTAAATCAGAGACCGGACAGGCCGCATCCACCAGACGGTGAACAAACGAGCTGTTGGCGCCGTTTTCAAGCAGACGACGAACCAGATACGGCAGCAGATCTTTATGGCTGCCCACTGGCGCGTAAATACGTACAGACTGACCAAACATTTCCTTGGCGTGGAAGTAGAGTGCATCACCCATGCCATGCAGACGCTGGAATTCGTAGTTGCCATGCTGAGCCATGGCTTTCACCGCTGCCACGGTTTGCGCATTGTGGCTGGCAAACTGTGGGTAGATAAGGCCGTTAACATGCTCAGAAAGCAGGAAACGCGCGCAGGCAAGATAGGCCACATCGGTGCCTTCTTTTCGGGTATAAACAGGATAACCCGGCAAGCCTGCCTGTTGAGCCAGTTTGATTTCACTGTCCCAGTAAGCGCCTTTCACCAGTCGCATCGGGATCACGGTGCCGTGCTCTTTCGCCAACGCCGCCAGCCAGGTAATCACGGGCAGGGCACGTTTAGAGTAAGCCTGAACCACCAGACCAAACTGACCCCAGCCTTTGATATCGTCGTGGGTGAAGAGTTTTTCGAAAAGCTTCAGTGACAGTTCCAGACGGTCAGCTTCTTCTGCATCAATAGTGATCGCCACACCCAACTCACGGGCGCGTTTCAGCAGGCGAAGTACCGTCTCGCACATTTCGCCCATCACACGGTCTTCATTCGCCACTTCATATCGCGGATGCAAAGCAGAGAGTTTGATGGAAACAGAAGGTGATGGCCCGTTGCCCACAGACAACTGCTGCGACACCGTTTCGATCGCCATCATGTAATCATTGAAATACTTTTGAGCATCCTGCGTGGTGAGTGCAGCTTCACCCAGCATATCAAACGAGTAAGTAAAACCTTTTTGACGCAGTGGCTTGCCGTTTTCCAACGCTTCGTTGATTGAACGGCCAAGGACAAACTGATGACCCATGACTTTCATGGCTTGATGCATCGCCTGACGAATCACAGGTTCAGACATCTTGTTAACCAGACGATTGAGTACCTTGCCTGCGCCACCCTCTTTACGCTCATCAATCGTGACGACTTTGCCGGTCAGCATCAGTCCCCAGGTCGAGGCGTTCACGAACAGAGATTCAGAATTCTTAAGATGGGCTTTCCAGTCTGCCACGCCCAGCTTGTCGCGGATCAGAGCATCAGCGGTTTTCGCATCCGGCACACGCATCAATGCTTCTGCCAAACACATCAGCAAGATGCCTTCACGGGTATCCAGACTGTATTCGAGAAGAAGTGCGTCAATCATCTGCACGGCCGTTTTATCCGCACGCACACGCTCAATCAGATCTGCCGCTTGGGCTTCTGTCTGTTTTCGCTCTTCATCCGAAGGTGTTGCAAGTGGGAGCAGTGCAGCAAGCAACTCACTTTCATCGACACAATAGTGCGAAGAAATATGAGGCCATAGCGCGGAAGCGGGTTGCTCAAGGTAACTTGGCACCAGCACATCGGTCGCTTTTAACATAAGCAGATTCCTCTCTCCATCAACCACGAGGCAGTGGCATATGTTACTAATATGTTAGATTAAAGACCGATTCTAGGTATGAGGTGCCGATGAGTCTTTCAAAATTCTGCGGCATTATTGCAAAAAACTCCGATGATTAACAAACAGAGAACCACGGCCGATGCGTGCCGATAACAACTTTTTGCATATGTTGATGATTTAGATCAGGGTTACAGCTCAGTGCTGCTGGCGAAAACGGGAAGGAGATACGCCAAACGCACGGGTAAACGCAGAGGTGAAACCGCTTTGGGAGGCAAAACCACAGCTGTCTGAAATCTGTGCCAAGTTCAACTCGCTGGTGCTGAGCAGTTCCTGCGCGAGTTCAAAACGTTTCTTCAGCACATATTGATGCGGGGTTACGCCCACTTGGGATTTGAATAACTGGTGGAACTGGCTTTCTGCCAGAAAAACCGACCCCGCCAGCTGCGCCACGCTGATCTTACGACTGATATGCTGGCGAATGTAGAGGTCGATGATGTCCATGTTGAGTCGGTGGCCATGACGTCGCGGCGCGATTTGTTCGCGGAAGTGTCGTTCCATCACGCACAGTAAGGTATCGGCACAGGCGCGTCCCAGCATGACATCATGCGGATTGGCGATCATTTCAGACGTCAACGCCTTCACCAGCGTCTGCGCCTGGCTGTCTAACTGGAAATAGGCATCACGGTCGAACAGGCGCTCTATTTTGTCTTTCATGCTGAGTTCGCCGTGCAAGACAGACTCAGGTAAGTTGATCACCAAAATTTCGTTTTGCCCGACGCCAGAAAAAGCATGGAGCTCGGACTCGGAAACGAGGCACCCCTGACCCGGCCCGACAAGACTGCCGCGCCCGGAAAGTTCAAACTCAGTTTGGCCTTGCAAACCAATCACCACCTGACGGTATTCGTGCGCATGCAACGACGGGTGATTAGGTAAAGCAATAACCTGAGAGTGCTTCAGTTCGGATGCCATAGTTAACGATTGTAGTAGGGAAACTTCGGCTATTCTGCCACGCTCTAGCGGAAATCGAGAAGAAAAATCGCCTCGGAAAGATGATCAAGAGAGGGCCAAACTACGGAGGTTGTCATTTCAATACCAAAATTGTGCAGGATCTCAACAAACAGACCATTGCGATCATGGGTAAAATTTGCTTCTAACGAAAAACAACATTCAAGCAAAACCATAACTCATTGTAAAATATCATTTAAATTCACTTTTCAGTCAGAAGCATGATGTGACGAATCACTTGATCATGCTTTCGGTAATTTGAAGACATGATCTTTCCGTGATCATCGTTCCGGTGAAAAGGATCTTCCCTGTTTCATCGCAAAGGATAACTAAGCCGCGTTATCCGGTTTAATTTATCCTCCAGTCAGTATTGATATATCAAACGTCAAAAATATGACGATAAATAATCAAAATGCGTCAATTAAAATGATATTTTTTATCTATGATTGTTTTTACCAGACATTATTTCCTAAAACACAGAAAGCGGCTAAAATTTATTGAGTTATCACTCAAAAGATAAGCATTGAATAATAACGATAAGCGTCAAATAATTAGTAACATGAACAGGCTAATTGGCATTTACGTGTTAATCTAGCTAATTGGGACAAAGCTAATAAATACCGGGTTTTGCCGAGATACAGTAATGAGCAGGATGTCTTGGCGTAGTAAAGGTGTTTATGATTTCTGAGAATAAGCAAGGGACATATGAAAAGTAATCGCATCGCCGCGTTAGTATTCGCGTTATCGCCGATACTTCTTAGTAGTCAATCGCTTGCCAATGGGGCCAATGCGGCAACTGACGATCCTGTCGTTGCGCTGGAACAGAAGCTAGCCGATAAACGAAGTGAAATTAGCGTTCACGCTGAAAACCTCCAAACGCAACGAGATAAACTGGATGCTTTATTAAGCGAGCGTGAAACGCTGGCCACTAAAGCTATCGAGTTAGAGAAGAAACGAAATCTCGCCCAAGAACGTCTTGATGAGCAATTCCGTCGACTCCTCGAAAACCCAGATACCGATCTCACCCAATATAAAGATGATTACCAAGCTGCGTGGAGCGCAGTAAAAGATAATCAGTCTTCCACTCTAACCAATGATCAGGCCATTGCTGAACAGCAGCGTATTGTTGAAGGCGAAAACCGTCAGAAACAATTGCTGGTTAGCGCGTTGGAAAATCTGCAGGAATCCAAAAAAGAAGCCCGTGTTAAGCGTCTTCGTCAGGAACTGACCTTCGCAGATACTATCGAAGTGGTTCACACCATTACCTGTAGTGATTCGATGACGCTGGCTGCATGTTCAAATCAGGGCAAAACCCTGACCATGCAAAAAGCCGTTAATACCTTCCAGGCTCAGGTGCTGGATAATGTGACGGAATCGACCACTGCAAAACTCAACGCCAATCGCGTGTCATTCAATATCCATGTGATGAACAATAACGTGGTCGACAGCGGCTTTAGCGGCAACAATCGTTACATTACCCGTATGCAAGCGGAAATGCGCAGCCAGCCTGACGAAAACGCAGCATGTAAATTGCTGGATTTCGCTGAGCGCTACTGTGTGGAGAACTCTTTTACTTCCGCCAAAGCTGCACCGAAGCAACAAGCAAAACGCTGGGTTAATGTAAAAATCCGTTCAAACCGTTATGAAGACAATGTCACCATCAACGGTGTGACTTACGGCTCAACGCCGGTAGAGATCATGCTGCCAGCAGGCCAACATCAGTTGACCGTTGAGAAGCCAGGTTTCGAACCGTACAGCCGTCAGATGTTCATGAACAAGGATTCTACGGTTTGGGCAAACCTTCGTGAACAGGAGAACCGTCCACAGCCGGGAAAGCGTTTCGCTGACAAACTCTCGAATAATCGTCAGGCACCTAAAATGGTGGTGATTGGTGCAGGCCAATACCGCGTTGGCTTTGAAGCCAAACAACCGGTGGTTGTCGACCAACCCTTCTCTATTGCAGCGACGCCCGTCACTGTGAAACAGTTTGGAGAGTTTGTCGCCGCAACAGGCTATGTGACGGACGCTGAAGAAGGTCAGGGATGTACGTCTCTGATCAACGGCGAACCAAAACAGCTACTGAATCACAACTGGCGCAAACCCGGTTTTGACCAAGCTGAGAACTCACCTGTTGTCTGTATCACTAAAGATGATGCACAAGCTTATTCTAAATGGCTGAGCACGCAAACCGGGTTCAGCTATGCCCTCCCAACGGAAGTTCAGTGGGAAGTGGCAGCGCGTGCAGGCAGCGACTCTGACTTTTGGTGGGGCAACGATATTGGTGTTGGTAACGCCAACACTGGCTGGAGTGGCACCGTTTGGTCAAACAGAAGCACTTCGCCTGTCGCCAGCTTCCCTGCTAACCCATTCGGTGTGTATGACACTGCAGGTAATGTGTGGGAGTGGGCAGAAAGTCAGACACCTGTCGCCCGTGGCGGTGCTTGGAGTTTCTCACCAAGCAGCGCGCGTGTCGCAGAGCGTCTAGAGCTGAAATCAGATATTAGCGCCAACTACCTTGGCTTTAGGGTCGTGAGAAACATCTAGTTTCCAACGTCTCTTTATGTCCCTAAAAGCCCGCGATTGCGGGCTTTTTCATGCCTCGCAATTATTGGCAGCCCCGCCTAAACATCCAAACAAATATCCACAGAAAAACGAGATCAAGGTCGCTAATAACAAATAACATTGTCAGTTATTCGCTTAATTAGTGCATTCCCCCCCTGTCCGAATTTCTGGCTCCTCAGTATAGTGAGAGTCAAACAGGCGCATATTGCAGTATGCGCCTGTTTTATCACTGAAATTTACCTCGGTGACCCATCAGACAGTGTGTGATTACCCTCGAGCACAGTGTCAGGTGGCCTCTTCTACACGTCGTACAGGAAACCACTCTAGTGAGTGAGATCTTGTCTTTACCGGCTCCTACGAGCCGGTTTTTTTATCTAGAGACTTCGGATATTCCTGATCATTACTTCGAAGTAACCATATGATTAATATGCTTTTAATGTCATAAGCAATCACTTACAATACGATGTAACTTAAATCTATCGCCACCCAACGATGAACGACATATCCCTGCCACCTTCCATGCTGATATCCCTGTTTGAGCAACTCCCTGGCTGTTGGGGCTGTAAAGACACCCAGTCACGTTTTGTTCACGTCAATCTTGCCTATGCCAAGTTAGTCGGCGCTGACTCACCCGAGGCCCTAAGAGGGAGAAGCGATGAAGAGCTTCCTCATGCGATTGCCGACTGCGCAGCACTGTTCAAGCAACAAGATCGGCAGGTGATTGAAAGTGGTCGTTATATGCGGGTGCTCAACATCCACCCTTACCCCAATGGTCAATGGCAAGCACATGTGTTTACCAAAGTGCCTTGGTATGGTGATGATGGGGAGGTATTGGGAACGATTTTTCATGGACAGGCACTGAACGACAATCCGATACTGGAAGTCGGTCAGTGGATTTGCAAAGCTGCAGGCATTGAACCGGTTGAGCCCCAGCCCGCTGCAAACACACAAGGAAGTGCATCACTTTCCGCTCGCGAATCAGAAGTGCTCTTCTTCCACCAGTTCGGTAAAAAGCCACAGTTTATCGCGCAGTCTCTAGGTGTGTCGGTCAAAACCATTGAGAACCATTTCGCTAACCTGCGCGTCAAACTGGGTGCAGCAAGTAAAACCGAGTTGGTTGATAAAGCGCTGGAAAATGGCGTGGGGTGCAAAATCCCAGACTCACTGTTGAAGCAGCAACTAACTCTGGTGCTTTCAGAGTAGCTTTTAGCGATATATACCCGATGTTAGGCATAAGAAAGCAGCGCAAAAGCGCTGCTTTTTTTGGCTTAGAGAAGCGGAATTATGGCGCCAAGCGCTCAATATCCCACTGACCATCCTGTTCTTTCTGGAAGACAAAACGATCGTGCAGGCGATGTTCACCACCTTGCCAGAATTCGAAAGACTCTGGCTTCACGCGGAATCCGCCCCAAAAGGTTGGCACTGGCACTTCGCCCTTGTCGAACTGTTGCTTCAGCTCCATGTATTTGCTTTCCAATGCTGAACGCGCGGTAATACGTTCGCTCTGACGACTCGCCCAAGCGGCCAATTGGCTCTCTTTAGGACGGGATAGAAAATACTTCATCACTTCAAGCTTGCTGAGTTTTTCTGCGGTCCCTGTGATATGTACCTGACGCTCAAGTGGATGCCATGGGAAATGGAGGCTGATACGTGAGTTATCTGCTAATTGTTTAGCTTTACGACTACCGAGGTTGGTGTAAAACACAAACCCGTCGTTGTCGACATGCTTCAACAACACAATGCGTTGAAATGGCTGTCCATTTTCGTCAACGGTGGCAACAGTCATCGCCGTTGGGTCTGGCAGCTTGGCCTCAATGGCTTGTTTGAGCCAATGCTCAAAGAATTGAACCGGGTTTTCAGGCAGGTCTTTGCGTCTCAAACCGCCTTGGTTATATTCTCTGCGAATATCGTACAAATCCATTGTGGTGCTCCGAATACGTTTTTACGTCATTGTGATGGGGCATGCGTCTTTTCTCAAGCGAATTTCCGCACTCTACAGGCGGTTGGCGCTCATCACATCAACCAGTTATGGAACCTATTTAACAGGGAAGCTATGCGCCGTCGTCTTTTTATCTCACTGATCACAGCTATTGGCGTATTACTGACTGTATTGGTCGGTGTTTTCACCTATTCCTCAGTCGAAAAACGCTTCACCACAGAAATTGAGTATGACGTCAATCAGCTTCAAGAGAAGCTCTCTGCAGAGCTGTCCCGTTACAGTGAAATCCCTGTTGTTCTTTCTGCTGATCCAAGATTGAAACGTCTTCTACGTGTGCCGAAGAGTGAAAGATTACTGAATGATACCAATCTTTTGCTGGGTAACTGGAATACGCGCCTTAAAAGTGACGTGCTCTATCTGATGGACAAAAACGGCCTCACGCTGGCAGCCAGTAATGCCGGAGACGCCCAAAGCTTTGTGGGACACAATTACAACTACCGTCCTTATTTTCAGCAAGCAATAGAAGGCAAGAAAGGGCGTTACTATGCATTGGGGGTGGTGTCTGACAAGCGCGGCTATTACTTTTCTTATCCAGTGTGGGATGGCGAAGAAATCACGGGTGTGCTGACCCTAAAAGTCGACCTTTCTATCATCGACAGTATCTGGGATCAGCAAAGGTTCGACTATTTGATTGCCGACCCACTCGGAGTGGTTTTCTACAGCTCGCGCGACGAATGGTTATATCAGTCCCTTTCCATTCTGTCTGACAAACAAAAAGAAACGATTCGTGACTCCCGACGCTATGGGGACTCGTCTTTAAGTCATCTCACAAGGTTCAAAGCACTGGAAGATATTGAAGCGCAGGACGCTCTCCATCTTGGCTTGCCCAATAGAGATCGCGAACGTGTGCTCGTTTCCAATACCGACCTTGGCACTGCTGGTTGGCGGATATACGGTTTTATTCCCACCAGCAATGCCTGGCCGGTGGTTACCCAGTCTGTCCTTATTTTCGCTACCTTCTACGGCCTGCTGGTTTTGGTGCTTACCGCTTGGCTGCAAACCGTCAAAACCCAGCGAAAACTTGCAAGGCTCAACGATGAGCTGGAGCAGAAAGTGGCCTCAAGAACCGCGAGCCTTGAGGAAACCAACACCAAGCTGCGTCAGAGCATCCAACAATATGAAGACACACAAAAAGCCCTGCGTCAGACGGAAAATGAACTGATTCAGGCGGCAAAGCTGGCCATGCTGGGCGAGCTCTCTGCCAGCATTAATCACGAGATCAACCAACCTCTGGCCGCCATGCGCACTTATACCGAAAACAGCATCAAACTGATGGAAAAGGAACGCTATGAGTCAGTCAATGGCAACCTCAAACAGCTCAATGAGCTGATTGGCATGGTCGCAGACATTGTCGCGCGCTTTAAAATCTTCGCCCGTAAACAAAACCTCGAAGGCAAAGCACGCTCTTCAGTCGATGATGCAATTTCAGCATCACTGAAATTATCAGCGGCAAGCTTTATCAAAAAAGGTATCCAGATCGCTTGCCACATCCCAGAGAAAGGACTGGTAGTGAATGCGGACACCGTCCAGCTTGAGCAAGTGATTTTGAACCTTCTGAACAATGCGTCACAGGCAGTGGCCAATACCCCTTCACCAGAAATTGGTATCAAGGTGGAAACCTTTCTTGATCGCGTATCCATCCATGTGTGGGACAATGGACCCGGCATTGATAACGACACCAAGAAGCATATTTTTTCACCCTTCTATACCACCAAAAAAGAGGGGCTCGGATTAGGGCTAACCATTTGCCGACGGATAGTTGAAGAGTTTGGCGGCAGCCTTCAAATCAGCGACCATCCAACCGGTGGCGCTGAGTTCACCATCACCCTTCAACGTCTTTACGATGGAGATACCCCGCAGTGACACCGGAAATATGGATCATTGATGATGAGCGCACTATCCGTGATGCGCTGAGCCAGACCCTGGAAATTGAAGGGTTTCACTCCCGCGCTTTTGCCGCAGCCAAAGAGGCACTTGAACAGCTAACTCCAGCGTTTGAAGGCGTGATTATCTCTGACATCAACATGCCGCAAATGGATGGCATGACGTTCTTAACCAAAGCCTTGGAAATCGACCAAGAGCTTTCAATTGTCATGCTGACCGGACACGGGGATATTTCTACTGCCGTTTCAGCCATGCGTCAGGGAGCTTACGATTTTCTCGAAAAACCTTTCTCAACCGATCACCTGCTTGATGTCCTCAAACGAGGGGTTGATAAACGTCAGCTGGTGATGGAAAACCGCGAGCTGAAAAGGCAACTGGAAACGCAAAGTGCACCAGGACCAAGGATTTTGGGGAACGCGGATTCGGTCAAACAGCTCAGGAGAACGATCTTCCATTTGAAAGATCAAGACAGCGATGTACTGCTTCAAGGGGAAAGAGGGACAGGGAAAGAGCTGGCTGCACGCTTTATCCACGATCAGGGGACCAGACAGGACGAACCCTTTGTTGCACTGAAATGTCGCCAGGTCCCCGAAGCCTTGGTTGCGATGGAGCTGTTTGGATCCGAACAACAAGCGTATGCCACCCTGCCAAGTTACAAACACAGTAAGGTGGCAACGGCGGGTAAAGGCACCCTTTTTCTCGATGGTATTGAAGCGCTGCCTGCCAACGTACAGGAAAAACTCGCTGACCTGACAGAATCATCAGGCCGCCCGCGTATTATTGCGTCAACCCGCGTCGATTTGACTGCCAGCATTGCCCAAGGGCGATTCAATCAACGTCTGTTCCAGAACCTGTCTGAAACCACATTGGCATTTCCACCGCTGAGGGAGCGCAGCGAAGATGTGATCACCCTTTGCCAAAACTTCGTGCGTACCACCGCATCTCGCTTTGGTGTTGCCCCACCTACTTTAGACGCTGAGCACAAAGAAAAACTGCTACAACACTCATGGAAAGGCAATGTGCGGGAGCTTCAAGCGTACTCAGAACGCTGGGTGCTGATGGGAGAGCAATGCCTGACGAATGAAAGCGGGACAGAGCATGAAAAAGAACGCGACACACTGGCAGATCGTATTTTGAAAGTGGAGCGAGCTATTTTGTTCGATGCCCTAAACAGACATAACGGCATGCTCAAAGAGGTGCAAAATGAATTGGGGCTGGCCAGAAAGACCCTCTACGAAAAGCTTAAAAAGCATCACCTCGACAAGCAGAGCTTTAAAGGATAATCCTCCAACCACCTCCTCGGTAGCTGGGCATTTTTGGCAGACCTTTAATATGAACCTAAACACTTAACCCTTCAAAAAGTCAGGAAAAATACACAGCAAAACGAGCGAAAAATCCTACATTTTTTTCACTTTTTAAAAGAAATTTTTTCGACACCACCAACCCCCCTTCTTCCCACTAAAGCCGCATGAGGCCTAAGTTACGGAATACTCGCCAGTTTCTCGCCAGTGAGAAACTGGCTCTTGCTCATTCTCGTTACACTGCTCCCGATTAGTGAGAATCTCATAGATAAACTACTCTTTTATAGGGTCTGTTGGCATTTCTGGCCTGCAACCCTTTTTGTCTTTCTTGGATTTTTTTAGTCGGCATAACAATGACAAAATCAAATAAACCGGAATCTAAGCTGCCAGCCAGCGAGCACCTTGACTATATCGATGACAAGACCGCCGCTCTTTTGCTTTCAACCCCTAAAAGTGCGCGGGTCTTGCTTTGGGTTATCGCTCTTTTTATTACGATCAGCGCTATCTGGGCGGCATTTGCCGAGCTCGACAAAGTCACTGTGGGCCAAGGGAAAGTGATTCCTTCGTCTCAACTTCAGGTGGTGCAAAACCTTGAAGGGGGACTGGTTAAAGAACTGCTGGTCCGTGAGGGAGACATCGTCGAAGAAGGACAGCAACTGCTGTTGATTGATGACACCATGTTCCGTTCTGATTTTCGCGAGCGAATTCAGGAGCTCACCAGTTTGCGGGGCGATTCTGTCACGCTGAAAACGCTGGTGGACTCTGTGGTGGTCGATCCCGACGTCGAGGTTGAAGACTGGCAAAAGTCAGTCTCGATCAATCGCGTAGAGCTTGAATTTGATCCAACGTTCGTTGAGGAGCACCGTGCAGTGGTTTCCCGTCAACGAGCCGAGTACCGTGAAAAGCTCAACAACCTTCAAAACCAGTTGTCCGTCACGTCGCAGCAAATTCGCCAGAAACAACAAGAGCTCATTGAAACCCGGGCGCGTGTGCAAAACCTTCGACAAAGCTACAATTTTGCCCGCGAAGAATACAACATCACCAAACCATTAGCTGATGAAGGCGTGGTGCCACAAATCGATTTGCTGAAACTACAGCGACAGGTGAACGACACCAAGCGCGAACTGTCTTCAGCAGAATTGTCACTCCCCTCTATCACTTCAGCACTGCAAGAGGCCGTGTTTAAGCACGTTGATGTCGCGCTTAAATTCCGTGGTGAACAGCAGGAGCGCCTCAATGATGTAGAAGACAAACTTCTTGCCATGACGGAGACCCGCGTCACCCTTGCTGACCGCGTGCAACGAACCGTGGTTGTCAGTCCGGTCGATGGCACCATCAAGAAATTACACGTCAACACGGTTGGTGGCGTCATCCAACCTGGGATGGATTTGGTTGAAATCGTACCGAGTGAAGACAACCTGCTAATCGAAGCAAAAATTGCCCCACAGGACATTGCGTTCCTCCGCCCCGGGCTTGAAGCCATCGTGAAATTCAGCGCCTACGATTTTACCGTCTACGGTGGTCTGACAGGCATTCTGGAAACCATCAGTGCAGACACAATTCAGGACGAAGAGGGAAATAGCTTCTATCTTGTAAAAATACGCACTGAATCCAATAACTTGGGTGTAGGTGAAGAGTTACCCATTATTCCGGGGATGACAGCATCTGCTGACATCATCACGGGTAAGCGCAGTGTGTTGGACTATCTGCTAAAACCCATACTGCAAGCGCAAAAATCCGCGCTTAGAGAATAAATATTTAAAAAACCAGCCCATAAAAAGAGGCTGTGACATAACAATAATTTGCGCTAAATGCTGCCTTTATAGGGGGATGTGTTTTGAACTGGAAAAAGCTTTTGATCGCTTCTGCAATCAGCTCACTCTGTGCGCCTGCGTGGTCCATGTCTGTGGAACAAGCCGTCGCGACCACGATCGCTACCGATCCAGAGCTGAAAAGTGCATTTAATGACTTCATGAGTAATAGGGAAGACATTGATGCGGCCACGGGTGACTACCTGCCAGACATCAACCTCAATGCAGGCGTAGGTTATGAGCGTATTGATAACTCATCCACCCAAGCCAGTGGTGACATGGACTTCAACCGTCGCGACGCCAGCATCAGCCTGACCCAACTCATCTGGGATGGACAGACCGGAGATAACATCGACCGCACTGAGTTTGAGGCGGAAGCGCAGCGCTATCAATTGCTCTCCGATGCGCAGGATAAGTCGCTGGCAGTGACGGAAGCCTATGTGGCTGTGCTGCTTGCCAAACAGCTTCTCTCATTGTCTGAAGCCAATGTCGAAGTCCATGAAAAGATGCTGGCAGACATTCAGCGGCGCGCAGAATCGGGCATTGGTTCCACCGCTGACCTGTCACAGGTTCAGGCACGTGTTGCACGTTCTATCACTAATATGCTGGCTGCCAGAAGTAATATGGATGACGCGCAAACTGAATTCCTGAGAATTGTCGGCGTCGACATCAAAGACCCTGTCGACCCAGAGGTAGATGCTCTCTATCTACCCCAGTCACAAGCAGAAGCGTTAGAAGTGGCTTTTGCCAACAATCCGGTAGTCAAACTAGCGACTTATGACATCGATGCGGCACGTGCCCAGTATCGACAAAACAAAGGCAACATGTACCCATCGCTTACTTTCGAGGCCAGCCAGAGCTGGAGTGAAGAAGCAGGTGGTGTCGAAGACGAAGTGAACGAGCTCAGCGCCATGCTGCGGGTTCGATTCAACCTATATAACGGTGGCACCGATGCCGCCAACATGCGTCGCAGCGCGTATCAATTGAACAAGTCGAAGGACATTTTCGACAACGCCTCGCGACTTTTGGGAGAGGGTACACGTCTGGCCTGGAGTGCGTACCAGCTAACCGAGCAACAAAAGAAGTATCTTGCACAACACGTAGATGCGGCGTCTGAAACCGTTATCGCCTACGAAAAGCAATTCAAAATTGGCCGCAGAACCTTACTGGACCTGCTAAATACTGAAAATGAACTGTTTGAGGCAAGGCGATCATATCTCGATGCGCACTACGCGAACATTACGGCCAAATACCGTGTACTCAACAGTATGGGCACCCTGCTGGATGCGCTACGTGTCGATGTACCGGAGGAATGGCTTGAACCTGTGATAGACAAAGAAGGTTAATCCATGAAACACGTATTGCTATTCAGCAGCATTCTCCTTGCCATTAGCGGCTGCTCACTTTCCGCTGACCAACCTCCTCTTGCTGAACAACGCGCCGATTTATTGGACGATGATAGTGACGGTGTGATCAACGCGCGCGATTTGTGTGACAACACACCGGACGTGGCAATCATCGATAACGATGGGTGCCCGAACTACCTTTTGCTTGAAAGTGACAACTCATTAAGAATTCAGTTTGCAAACGACTCTGCAATTGTAGAACCCGCTTACCGTGAAGCACTGGACAAAATGGCTGGATTCCTTAAGCTTTATCCCGAAACCTTTCTAGAACTTCAAGGACATACAAGTTCTCCAGGGTCTGACGACTACAACAGGGATTTGTCTGTCCAACGTGCCAAAGCAGTTCAAGCACAGCTCATAGAAAGAGGCGTTCCAGTCGATCGTCTCACCATTGTAGGCCTGGGTGAAGGCGATCTCATGCTGGCTGACAGCACAGAAACCACACAGCTTGTGAATCGACGTGTTGTAGGTCGCGTGAAAGGATTTAAAGGGGAAATTAAGGAAGCATGGACCATCTTTACCCAACGGGGACAATAGTGGCTGAGGTTGCCTGATGCGAAAACGGGCGACCTTACTCCTCATGTTCCTGTTGCCATCTATCGTAACGTTCGCACTGAGTGATACTGACAGTCAGTGGGTCAACAAAGTAGCGTCATTTTACGGTGAAAGAGCGGGAAAGCGAGTCGCGGCATGGCGTGATGTTGTCGCGCAGTCTGCCGATCTTTCAGAAACGCAAAAGCTTGAAGCAGTGAACAACTTTTTCAACCAGCTCTATTTTGTGAATGATATCGATTTGTGGGGAAAGAAGGACTATTGGGCGACACCATTGGAGTTTCTTGGCAGCGCGGCGGGAGACTGTGAAGATTTCAGTATCGCGAAATACTTCACGCTCAGAGAGCTCGGCATTGACGATAAAAAGCTGCGTCTTGTTTACGTTAAAGCCATCAAACTCAATCAATTCCATATGGTTGTTGCCTACTACCCAACCGCTTCCTCCGAGCCTGTCCTACTGGATAATATCGACCCAGAAATTAAAAAGGCCTCAAAACGACGAGACCTACTTCCTGTATACAGCTTCAACGGTAGCAGGCTGTGGCTCATGAAAGAACGCGGTAAAGGTGAGCTTGCAGGCAAATCATCGCGACTGGGATTGTGGAACGATCTCCGGGCGCGCATGGGGTCTGTAAAGCTGAACAGACCGATCAAAAACTATGATGGGTAAACGTCTATGACTTTATACCGGCAATTGTTTACATGGATGTTGGCGATATTCTTCCTGCTGATTCTGGCAGTGACAGGTATTGAGCTCAACACCACTCGTAATTTTCTGCTGACTCAGCAATCGGCTGAGGTAAATAACACCATTAACTCGATGGGCCTCGCCCTCGCGCCTTATCTTGAAGACGACGATAAAGTCGCTGTGGAATCGGTGATCAATGCACTGTTCGATGGCGGTTTTTATCAGGAAGTCCGTCTGAAAATGCTCTCCGACGGCAGCGAAATTATCCGCGAGTATCCGATACATGTAGAAGGGGTACCAGACTGGTATACCAATCTGGAACTCTTCCCTGTCATTACCGAAGAACGCACCTTTACCAGCGGTTGGTTACAGCTTGCCGAAGTCACCGTGGTTTCACACCCGGGTTACGCTTACAAGGAAATGTGGCGTTCCACCATTCAACTGGGTGTATGGATAGGTATTTTGTTTGTTATTGCGATGCTTATTATCGCCATACAGCTCAGCCGTTCACTGCGACCACTTGATACCATCACCAAACGTGCAAAAGAAATTGCCCGTAATAAGTTTGGCGAACCGATACCATTGCCACCAACTCGTGAGCTAAAAACCGTGGTTCGCGCTATTAACCAAATGAGCAGCCAGCTCGAAGCGTATTTTGAGCAACAAGCCAAAGAAGCCGACCGTCTGCGTGAGCACGCTTACCGTGACACTGTTTCTGGTTTGGGTAACCGTAGCTTCTTCGTTGGCCAGCTTAAATCTTGGCTGGCAGAATCAGCCGTCGGTGGTCTGGTGATGGTAAAAGTTGACCTGATCACAGATACCTACCGCAATCAGGGTTTTGCCCAAGGTGACACCATTGTTGGTCAATTTGCCAAGAAGCTGAACACCACCCTGACCGATGCTGACTGCACTGCGTCGCGTATCTCGAAAGACGAATTTGTGATTCTGGCACCGAACAGCACAGGTGAAGATCTGCAAATTATCGGTGAAAGTATCATGGCTATCGTAAACGATATGCAGCATGACCCAATGGGGATTACTCCACCGAAAGTGGCTATCGGCCTCGCGGTTAACAGCTCAGATAACCGCGATGCGAGTGTTTTGCTGGCGCAGGCTGATAACGCCCTGACTCAAGCACGCAATACGCCGAATCACCCAATCTCTATGATTGACCAAACGGCGAATGATGCTTCGATGGGTAAACAACAGTGGAAATCACTTATCCTTGATGCCATGGCGCACGACTGGTTCAAATTCAAATTTCAGTCAGCCTCATCCAGCGATCAGACCGTTATTCACCAGGAAGTTTTCTCCGCGATTGAGAAAGGAGAAGAATACTATGGTGCCGCGCATTTCCTTGGTGCTGTGGAGCAACTGGAACTGGGAGAGTCCTTCGACCGCTACGTAGTAAGCCACATGATTGAGCGTTTGAGTGATGACCCGAACCTTGGTCCGGTCGCGATCAACCTGACCCAGAACAGTGTCACCAATGCTTCCTTCATTCGCTGGCTGACTACCACGATGCAGAAGCACCGCAACATGGCGGGGCGCCTGTTCTTCGAAATCCCGGAAAGTGTGTTTGTCCGCTTCCCGGATCACGTCAGCCTGCTGACCGAGGCGGCGCACCGCTTCAACTTCGGGTTCGGTGTGGACAACTATGGCCGAAACTTCCAGTCGCTGGATTACCTGAATAAATTCAAACCTTCATACGTGAAGATTGATTTTGCTTACACCAGTAATCTCGACGACGAGTCGCAAAGCCATGTGCTAGCTTCAATATGTCGTACGGCACACAACCTGAATATCACAACCATCGCCACGCGCGTAGAAACGGAAGCCCAGCTCAATAAACTGTCTGAGCTGTTCGTGAATGGTTTCCAGGGCTTTATATTCGAGAAGAAATCAGAGAATCATGGTTAAAGACCCCCTGCTGCAATCTTTGGTTTACGTCAGCCGATACTTCGGTCAATCAAACTCGCCGGATGCGTTAGTATCCGGCTTGCCGATTTCTGACGGATACCTCTCCCCCTTCCTGTTTCCCCGAGCCGCGGAGCGGGCGGGGATCGATGCCAAAGAAAGCCGCCAGGCGCTCAAAGATTTGTCGCCCATGCTCTGTCCTTGTGTTTTGTTACTCAAGGACAATCAGGCATGTGTGCTTCAGAGCATCAATCATGAAACCGGTGAAGCGGAAGTGGTTGAACCGCTCACCGACACCACGCCTGCCGTTCGCCCTATCAGCGAACTGGAAGAGGATTACCTTGGGCGTGTTTTCTTACTGAAAAAACAATTCCGCTACGACGAGCGATCTCCCGAAATTCTTAAAGAGCGTCAGGGCCATTGGTTCTGGAGCACCCTTTGGGAATCCCGCTCGATTTATCGTGATGTGCTGATAGCCTCCATTTTCATCAACGCTTTTGCTATCGCCACCCCACTCTTTTCTCGCATCGTCTACGACAAAATCGTGCCCAATTTGGCGTTTGACTCACTTTGGGTGCTTGCCACCGGGGTCTTCGTCATCTTCCTGTTCGATCTTGTGCTCAAGATGCTGCGAAGTTACTTCATCGATATCTCAGGGAAAAAATCGGACTTACTGATCTCTTCCAGAATCTTTGAGAAAGTCATGGGGATTCGCATGGAGGCACGCCCGCCTTCTGTCGGTGCCTTTGCTCGCCATATGCAGGAGTTCGAATCCATACGGGATTTCTTTACCTCTGCTTCTGTCTCCGCCTTGATTGATTTACCCTTTGCGTTCTTCTTCCTGTTTATCATCTGGATTGTGGCTGGGCCTCTGGTTATTGTGCCTATCGCAGCCGTGCTGATTTTGATGATCCACGCCGCTATCATACAAAAGCCATTACGCCATACCATTGAAGAGGGCTCTCGCCTGTCTTCCCAAAAGAACGCCAACCTGATTGAAAGTCTGGCTGGCTTGGAAACCATCAAGCTATTTGGCGCTGAGAGTCAGTTCCAATACCGATGGGAAGAAGCCGTGGCACATATGGCAAACTGGGGGATCAAAACCCGCCGCCTGACTGACTCGGTTCAAAACGCCGCTGGCTTTATTCAACAGTTCGTCAATGTCTCGATGATCGTGTTTGGTGTGTACCTTATCTCCGCGGGTGACCTGACCATGGGTGGATTGATTGCGGCAACAATGTTGAGTTCTCGTGCCGTAGGTCCAATGGTCCAACTGTCCTTGCTATCCACGCGCTACAATCAAGCCAAGTCCGCGATGGAAATCATCAGCCAATTGATGGATATGCCTTCCGAACAGGAAGAGGGGAAACGCTACATTCACCGCCCGATTATCCGCGGCAAGATTGAATTCGATCGTGTGAACTTCAACTACCCCAACTCAGAAGTGGCCGCACTCCGCGATATTTCCTTCACCATCCTTCCCGGAGAGAAGGTGGCTATCATCGGACGTATCGGTTCAGGCAAGACGACGCTCAGTCGACTGTTAATGGGTCTGTATCGCCCTACAGCGGGTTCAGTACGTATCGATGAGACAGACATCAGCCAAATCCATAATATCGACATACGCCGTAATATAGGCTGTGTCCCGCAGGACCCTATACTGTTCTTTGGCTCTATCCGTGACAACATCACCCTGGGACGCCCATTGGCAGACGACCGTGACATTCTTGATGCCGCCAACCGTTCTGGCGTCACCACCTTTACGCAGCGAGATCCTGCAGGCCTTGAACGTCAGGTGGGCGAAGGCGGCAATCAGCTTTCCGGTGGTCAACGCCAATCTATTGCTATCGCCCGCGCTATGTTGGGTCGTCCTCCAGTGCTTTTGATGGATGAACCGACCAGTGCCATGGACAACCGCTCTGAGCAATACATCAAGCAGCAAATGTCGTCACTTCGCCGCGACGAAACACTGATCATTAACACACACAAAACTGGTATGCTGGATGTCGTTGACCGTATCATTGTGGTCGAACAGGGAAGCATAGTGGCAGATGGCCCGAAACTGGCCGTATTGCAGGCTTTAAAAGACGGAAAAATTCAGAAGGTTGGATGATAAAAACCGTCCCTGTTAGGCAATAGAAAAGCACCGATATCGGTGCTTTTTTTGTGCCTGACATTTTACAGTGTAAATGACGGTAACTAGGGGCTGTTGATCTTTGGTGGTTAAATTTTGTTCTCGCTATAAGCGTTTTAGGCGCGGCGAGGTGTGTGCCGCCTAGTGATTCTAAGCAAATACACCTCAACAAAGC
>NZ_LASY01000136.1:0-31985 GCF_000973155.1 Grimontia sp. AD028
TTTTCAACGCAGTTATCGAGCATTTTAACAAGCTAGGATGAGCAGATATTTACTACGATTGGTATAAAGTGCCAGATAAAACAAACCCCGCAAGAAGCGGGGTTGTGCAGATTCGATAATATCGCGTCGATTAAAACGGGATGTCGTCGTCGAAATCTGGCAATTCGTTGTACTGCTGAGGCGCCTGTTGTTGAGGCGGCTGCTGGTGTACAGGCTGTTGTTGCTGCGGCTGGTAGTTAGACTGCTGAGGTTGCTGTGGCTGACCCCAACCGCCTTGCTGTGGTTGCTGCTGCATTGGTGCACCTTGACCCATGCCACCACCGGCACGGCTGTCCAGCATTTGCATTTCGTTAGCAACGATTTCAGTTGTGTAACGGTCCTGACCGTCCTGACCTTGCCACTTACGGGTTTGCAGGCGGCCTTCCAGGTACACTTTTGAACCTTTCTTCAGGTATTCACCCGCTATTTCAGCCAGGCGACGGTACATTACCACACGGTGCCACTCGGTCATTTCCTTGTTTTCACCGGTGTTTTTGTCGCGCCACGTTTCTGAGGTTGCAACAGTCAAATTGGCAACCGCACCGCCATTCGGCAGATAGCGAACTTCAGGATCGTTACCCAAGTTGCCAATCAAGATAACTTTGTTTACTCCACGGCTGGCCATATTGTGCTCCCAAACCTTTATTTATTGATCACGTGGGTGACGGTAAACGGCGATGATAACAGAAGCAAAAAAAATCGTCACAATCTTTAATGCCGTTACTGTGACTGAATGCAACCTGATGAAATCTACTATATAAGAATGAATTCTCTTACGCAGAAATCGGCGTTCGAAAACAAATTGTATTAGACTAACAATGAGTTTGGGCGCGTTTTACACACAAAGCTTCGGTTGCAAGTTCTAAAAATGATACGAATTGCTTTGTGATAGAGCTTTAGAATGCTGCGAATGCATTTTCATAAACTGGTGTACAACCGGAAAGATGCAAATCGCACAGTTACAGGCATTTAGGGATACACATGCATAACATCGAGACCACCTCAGACAAATACACGATACTCCTCGTCTCAGAGCCGAGCATGACCATCACTGCGTTGATTTCATGCCTTGAGAAGGAAATTAAAAGCGCTGTGTCTTTGGTAGAGAAGCAAGAAATCAGTGAGAAACTCTCTACATCCTCCGGTCTGGTGTTGATTGACCTTAGCGCCTTCGAAGGTGACACCGTCAGTTTCGTCAAACAAAGCCTGGCTCCTTTTAGCGAGCAGCATGTCTTTGCCCTGTTTAACGCACACGATCTCTCCGCAAAAGAATTGGCTAGCTGGCCGTTCATTAAAGGCGTATTCAAAAAAGAGGATGATCTCGAACACCTGTGTCACGGCATTGAAAAGATGCTGTCTGGTGAATACTGGTTGCCGCGTCAAAAACTGGCTGAGCTCATTCACTACTACCAGCAAAACAATAACAGCGCGATTGATTACTCTGAAATTTGCCTGACTAACCGCGAGCAGCAAATCCTTCGCAAGCTGGTCACTGGTGCCTCTAACAGTGAAATTGCTGACAGCCTGTTTGTGTCTGAACACACCGTCAAATCGCACCTTTACAACATCTTCAAAAAGATTAACGTGAAGAACCGAGTTCAAGCCGTATTCTGGGCCAAAAATAATCTGTCTGTCATTGGCTTGGATTACCAAGGCTAATCTCTTTACACCTTGTCTCACTCACTGCAGGTTTTATCCCTCTTTTCAGGTATACCCTGCAGTGAACACTCTCCCCTCTAAGACTCGATGTTAACTGGGCTGACAGCTTAATTAGCGAGTTCTCATATTCTGTCACAACTGAGACATCTCAGTCTTCATTAGTCCTTCACAATGAAAGGTGCGATGTGAGAGTTGGCCATCTCAAAACATACCTATATTAAGCCCGCCCACTGCCGTTCGCACTGATGCGAGGACACATCTATTCACTCGTCGACGTACGCATCCCCATCTGACAAAGGTAATCTCAAATACAGAGGGTTAGCACTATGAACATAATCTTAGGAACAGATCTGCCCGACGATTTTGTCGGTACGAATGATGATGATTTACTGATCGGCTTTTTCGAAGACGATGTCATCGTTGGTTTTGGTGGTGATGACGTGGTCTATGGCGGTAAAGGCGACGATTGGATAACCGGTGGTGCGGGCAATGACTTTGTCCGTGGCGGTGAAGGTAATGATTATGTCGCCGGCGGTAGCGGTGACGATATTCTCTTCGGCGGCAAAGGGGATGATGTCCTCAATGGGGGCATTGGAAACGATCTCCTTTACGCCCGTGAAGGAAACAATGTGTTGTTCGGTGGTGACGGTGACGATGCCCTGATCAGCGGTACGGGAGACGACTTCCTGTTTGGCGGTGCTGGTGCCGATGTCTTTATGTTCGACAACATCCTTGGCAACGGCACTGGTAATGATCGCATTACCGACTTTGAAATCGGGACTGACCTGATTTGGATACGGGCAACCGGTGATACCGACTTCGGCTCTCTGAGCCTGACGCAAGTCGGCTTTAACACTCACCTCAATTTGGCTGATGGCTCTACTGTGATTCTCAACGGCATCGACGTTGATGATCTCTCAGCAAGTGACTTCCAAATCATCTAACACTCCTCTTACCCATCATTTCTCCGGCAGCAACCTAGGTTGCTGCCGTTTTTACATTGGGTCTTTTTCATAAAACACCACGACACCTACCCCACATTCCAGACACAAATCTGTCGTAGAGATCAGACAGTAATCTCGCTCATCAAATCACTAATGAGACATTTTTCTCTTTCGATTTCCTGCAAAGTGATAGCGCGGCTAGTCAGGCGAGGTCATACCTGTCTGCCAGTCGCAGATGTGGCGCTCTTTTTAAGCTTCCACATCTTAGGACAAGGGTAGGTAGTATCAAAGGACGAATAAAAAATGGCTGACATTTTAGGAACAGATAATCCAGACACACTGGAAGGAACTAATGACGCTGATGTGATCAATGGCCTGGATGGCGATGATCGCATTGTAGGCTTCAGCGGCGATGATCTCATCGTTGGTGGTGCTGGTAACGATCTCTTGATCGGTGGTAAAGGCGACGACCAGCTGAGAGGCGGTGAAGGCAATGATGTATTGCGTGGCGGCGTTGGTGAAGACAATCTTCAAGGCGGCGAAGGCGACGATACACTGCTAGGCGGTGAAGGTAACGACAAGCTGTATGCGAACAGCGGTAACGACTACCTTTACGGCGGCGACGGTGATGACTGGTTGTTCAGCGGCACTGGCAATGACTTCCTCTTCGGTGGTGAAGGTGCTGATACCTTCGTTTTCCATAACCTGCTAGGCCAAGGTACGGGCTCAGATCGTGTTGTTGATTTTGAAATCGGCATCGACACTTTGCTTATCCGCTCTACTGGCGATACCTCTTTTGACACGCTGGACATTACCCAAGTGGGTAATAACACAGTGGTCAATCTGGCCGACGGTTCAAGCTTTACGCTCAATAACATCACTGCGACAGACCTGTCTGCAGACGACTTTACTATCGTCTAATTTAGGCAAGCTATACTCAAAACAACCAGTATCTTTTTATGCTGGTTGTTTTTTTTGGGGTTCACAGGGTCTGTCGATCCATAGCCTTCGCTACGTGGCTGTATCCATACGTATAGCGATGCAACGTCATCGGATATAACATGTCTCTCACTACACAAAAGCAATTAGAAACCACTCTCGGGCAATGCAAAAAAGCATTGGTGTTCGTTGTCGCCTTCAGCTTCATCATCAACTTGCTGGTGCTGTGCGTGCCCATCTACATGCTCCAAATCTATGACCGGGTGATCAGTTCACGCTCCGTCGACACCTTGTTACTGCTCAGCAGCATCACCATCTTCGCCCTGTTAACCATGGCGGTATTGGAGAATGTGCGCAGCAGAATCATGGTGCGTATTGGCGCCTGGTTTGATGAAAGCCTGTCTCCCGATATTCTGAGCGGCAGTATTGCCCTGCAACTGCGCCAGGGGCTTTCGGCTTCTGTGCAAAGTCTTCGTGACATTGCTGCAGTGCGTGCCTTCATTGGTGGTAATGCCATCATTCCCGCGCTGGATGCGCCATGGACACCGGTATTCCTCGCGTTTGTATTCCTGCTTCACCCAATACTCGGCATCATTGCCACCGCCGGGGCGCTGGTCTTGTTTGCCATTGCGATCATCAATGACTTAGCGACCCGCCAAGCGCACAAAAAAGCCAATGAAGCCTCAATTGTGGCGATGCAACAGGCTGAATCTGCTGCGCGTAACGCCGATGCGATTGAAGCCATGGGTATCATGCCTAACTTTATCCGCAGCTGGACGGCCCTCAACAGCGAAAGCATTCAGGGACAAGTGACGGCGAATTCAAAAGGGGCAATGCTCACCGCAGCCTCCAAGTTCATCCGTATGCTGCTTCAGATTGCGATGCTGGGTGTGGGCGCGTATCTGGTGATTCAAAATGAACTCACCGCAGGTGCCATGATTGCAGGCTCTATTTTGATGGCACGTGCACTGGCACCGGTTGAACAATCTATCAGTGCCTGGGGCACGGCGATTTCTGCGCGCCAAAGCTATCAACGCCTGAAAGATCAGATTCCCGCTTTCCCAGAACGCGCGAAATCGATGCCGCTACCGAAGCCAAAAGGCCAGATTTCCGTAGAGAAAGTCACTTATTTCCACCCAGGCGGCGCTGAGCCGGTGCTTCATGGCATCAACTTCAAACTGCAACCCGGTGAAGCACTTGGCATCATCGGTCCTTCCGGTACCGGCAAGTCGACGCTGGCACGCCTGATGCTCGGCAACTTAACGCCGACCGCCGGGACTATCCGACTGGATAATATGGATGTCGCCAAATGGGACCCGGACGATTTAGGCCCACACTGTGGCTATCTGCCGCAGGACGTTGAGCTCTTCCCCGGTACCATTCGCCAAAACATTGCGCGGATGTCAGAAGGTGAGCCCGACATGGTGATCCATGCAGCTAAACTCGCCGGATGCCACGAACTTATCCTTCGCCAGTCAAAAGGTTATGACACGGTAGTCGGTGAACGTGGTCTCGGACTTTCCGGGGGAGAACGTCAACGTATCGCCCTTGCCCGCGCCCTTTATGGCGACCCGAGCCTTGTGGTACTGGACGAAGCCAACGCCAACCTCGATGGCGTGGGTGAAGCAGCACTGCAACGTGCGATCACGTACCTCAAATCACGTAAAGCCACCATTGTTTTGGTCGGTCACCGCCCCAGCATGATGCAGTCAATGGACAAACTGTTAGTGCTTCAGGATGCGCAAATCCGCGCCTTCGGTGAACGTGATGAAGTATTAAAACCGCTCCTTGAGCAAAGTGCCGCTATCGCTCAGAAAGGAGGCCAGCAATGAATGAGATCCCATCACTAAAACGCTTAATCATCGTGGGTTTCGGTTCTGTCGCCCTGTTTTTTGGCACCTTTGGTATTTGGTCTGTCTTCAGCCCACTCGAAGGCGCGTCGATTGCCCAAGGTGTGGTCACCGTCGACAGCCAGCGCAAAACGGTGCAGCACCTAGAAGGTGGCATCATCGAAAAACTGCTGGTGACCGAAGGAGCAACGGTCGAGAAAGGCCAACCGCTGATCTATCTCGACAAAACCCAGTCACACGCCCAGCTCGAACAGCTCACTTCTCGTCAGCGCAATGCCTCAGCGCGTGAAGCGCGACTTATTGCGGAACGGGACAATCTCGATGCCATTACTTTTCCGGAAGCGTTGGAGGATGTTCGAGATAACCCTCGGGTGGAGGAGCTGCTGACCAACCAGGTTCGCATTTTCGAGGCCCGCCGTGGCTTCTCTGAGTCGCAGAAAGAAATCATCACCAAGCAGCTGGCGCAGAACAAAGCAGAGCTGGAAGGCCAAAGAAAACGGCTGGAAATAGAAAAACGCCGACTTTCAATCATTGGTGAAGAAATTTCTGGCAACCGCCAACTGGCTGAAAAAGGCTTTGTTAGTAAGACCCAGGTGTTAAGGCTGGAACGTGAAGAAGCCCAGATCCTCAGCACCATCAGCCAGTTGCAGGCCAATGCGAGCCGATTGGCTCAAAACGTAGCGGAAAGCCAAGCACAGCTCAAAGAGCAAGAACTTGAGCGTATCAAAGAGATTGTTGAAGGGCTGCGTGAAAGCCGTCAGGAGAGTTACGAGCTTGACGAGCAGATCTCCGCGGCCAAAGACATCCTTAACCGCACCACAATTTCTGCGCCTTTGTCCGGCACCGTACTCAATCTTCAGGTCTTTTCGGAAGAAGGGGTTATCACTCCAGGACAGCCACTGCTTGACATCGTACCCAGCAATGAAGGGCTGGTGATCGAAGCCAAGGTGGATCCTTCTGACATTGATCAGGTGCGATCCGGCATGAAAGCGCAGATCCGCTTGACAGCCCTGAGCATGCGAAGCGTGAAACCGCTGGATGGAGAGCTGATTACCGTCTCGGCAGACCGGTTGGTGGATGAACAATCCGGGCTCGCTTACTACCTTGCCCGGGTCAAACTCATTGATAACGTGAGCGATATTCTGGAAGGCATTGAGCTGTATCCGGGAATGCAGGCAGAAGTGATGCTCCTGACTGAACCACGCACTCCAATCGAATATTTGCTCAAGCCACTGACAGAAAGCTTCAATCGCGCATTTCGAGAACAGTGATCACCGTCAATCATCACTCAGTCTTTTTTCATTCTTAAGGCTGAGTGGTGATGATTGCTTTTTAAATTTCGCTGAAATGAGCCACTTACCTTTTCATCGCGAAGTCTAAATATCGATACAGGAAGCTGGCACTTTTGGAATGAAAGTCTCGTGCTGTCTGCATTTCTCAACAGATATTGATAGTCCTTTAAATAGCGTAATGACAGGGAAGTACAAATGTCACATAACAAAATCGGACAAACTTCATCTTCTCTGACTAATCGCATACTGGTTTACTTACACCTCAGAAATCGCGAGATACGCAATTGGTTGAAAGTCAAACCTAAGCTAGCGAGCTTGGAATGCGTGGTTTACTTTTTAAATATAAGAAATGAAATAAACACGTGCTCGGAAAGGGGCTGCTCACAAAAGAAGAGTTGAAAGCATGGACAGTAGAAAAATTCGCACACACGGCGCAGAGTTTGCCATCCTCTATAGACTGTGTGACTTGGCCGTTATCAGCGGCACACTCGCAATTGTTAGCCAGCTCTACCTCGGTTCAGTCAGTGAGGCCTGGTTGCACCTTGCTACACTAATCTGTATTTTTTATTTGCTGTTTGCTGAAAGCTCCCACCTTTACCGTTCTTGGCGTATCAGCAACTTCCAAGGACAAATGGTCGCCACCTTGTTGCCATGGTGCGGTGCCTGCTTGCTCCTCGTGGCTTACTTCTTCTTTTCGAAAAGCGGTATCGAGTTTTCCCGGGTTGTCATGACGCTGTGGTTTACCGGTACGGCAGTAGGTCTTGTGCTTTGGCGTTTCATCGCACGGGCTGCACTTAGCCGACTGCGCAACCATGGCTTTAATACCCGCAGTGCCGTGATCATAGGCACCACAGCAAATGGCATTGAACTAGCGCAAGAATTCCAGCGCAACCACACGCTCGGTATTTCGCTGTTGGGTTTCTATGAAGACCGCAGCAGCGATCGCGTTGAAGGCTCTCTGCCTGCTCCTATGCTGGGTAAAGTTCATGAAGCGCTGGAACTGGCTCGTAAAGGGGAATTGCAGCATGTCTACATTGCGATGCCGATGCACGCCAAAGACCGCATTGCCCGTTACCTGAACCAATTTGCCGACACCACGGCGACCACCTATCTGGTGCCTGACTTCTTTACCTACAACTTGCTGCACAGCCGTTGGCAGACCATTGGCCATGTTCACACCCTGAGTGTGCATGACACACCATTCAGTGGGATTGCAGCATGGGCAAAGCGTCTGGAAGACATCGTACTGTCTCTGCTTATCATCATCCTGATTTCACCGGTGCTGTTGGCAGTTGCCATTGGCGTGAAGTTTTCTTCGCCGGGTCCCATCATTTTCAAACAACACCGCTACGGTCTGGACGGCAGCAAAATCAATGTATGGAAGTTCCGCTCCATGTCAGTGATGGACAACGGTGACGATGTGAAACAGGCCACCAAGAATGACCCACGCGTGACCCCTTTTGGCGCCTTCATCCGCCGCACATCACTCGATGAACTGCCGCAGTTTTTCAATGTGCTGCAAGGACGAATGTCAATCGTCGGCCCACGCCCTCACGCAGTGGCGCATAACGAGCAGTACCGCGCCATCGTCGACCGCTACATGCTGCGCCATAAAGTGAAGCCAGGCATTACTGGCTGGGCACAGATCAATGGTTACCGTGGCGAGACCGACACGCTGGACAAAATGGAAAAACGCATCCAGTTCGATTTGGAATATATCCAGAACTGGTCACTGTGGATGGACATCAAGATTGTGTTCGCCACCGTGTTCAAAGGCTTTGTCGGCAAAACGGCGTACTAGGGAGAGATAAGTGAAAAGCCGTAACTTATTGTTTTGTTTTGTAGGTGCCATTCCCGTTTCGGCGTTGGCCATCGAACCCTTTCCTTATCAGACGGAAGATGGCATCGACATCATTCCGACGCTGGAAATCAATGCGGGTCACGATGACAACGTTCGCCGGACGGAAACGAACCCTGTCGGCTCAGCAATGTACCGTATTTCTCCCAAAGTCATGGCGCAGTTTGAAACCCGTCGCTCTGCATACCAGTTGGATTACACGCTGGATGCAGTGAGTTTTACCGACAGCAGCGAAGACAACTACGTTAACCACAATCTGCACGGTTATGGATTCTGGCTGTTCGATATCCGCCACCGCCTGCATCTGGACTACAAATACAGCGTTACCAGTGAAGCACGAGGAACGGGGCTGACCGAAGGCTCCAGCCTCCGAGTGGATGAACCACTGCGTTTCCGCCGCCATGATGCTTATGCACGCTACGTCTATGGCGCGGCCGGTGCACCGGGTCGCTTGGTCGGCATTATTGGCTTTGAGGCGAAAGACTACGACGAAGAAGTGTTTGTTCGCACCAACGGGGTTACCGTCGACACCAAGTTCTACAACTGGGATCAACCTTATATCGCCGGTGAGTTTTATTACGCCGTCTCCAGCTATTTCCATGCTGTCACAGTGTTCAACCACGAAATCCGTAGCTATGACCATGTATTTACTGGTCCAGGTGGCACGCGCGACAGCAACAATACAGCCCTATATGGTGGGCTTGACTGGGACGTGACGGGTAAGACACAGGGCCGACTCCTGCTTGGCTTCCAGAATAAAGATTTCAAAAGTGGCCAACGGGAAAACTTCCAGGGCTTCAGCTGGAAATTAAACCTCAGTTGGAAGCCGACCGATTATAGCGAGTTTCGCCTTGAAGGGCTTGATTTTGCCCGAGACCCAAACCTCGAAGCCGATTACGTAAAAGATCGATCCATCAAGATCGACTGGGAACATAAATGGACCCCATTAGTGACAACGACAGCCTCCGCTAGGTATGGAACCAATGACTATCCGGGTATCCGCGAAGATGACGACAGCCAGTTCGATGTCAGTGCGACATACAGCATTGCCCGTTGGTGGGATGTATCCGCCGGCATTGGTTGGTTTGAGCGCGATTCGACGCAGCCTGGTTACAGTTACGATCAAACACGATTCTTTATCGGCATGGAGGTAAGTCTGTGATCAGACGCTTTTTCTTTATTTGTTTAGCCCTGCTGACATTTTCAGTCACCGCATACGCTGACAACGAGCAATACGTGCTAGACGACGGTGACTGGATTTCTATCAAAGTGTATGGCGAGGAAGACCTCTCCATGGACATCCTTCTCAGCACCCGTGGGCGATTTGATTATCCCTATCTCGGCAGGTTGGAAGCAGCAGGAAAAACCGTAGGACAACTACAGGAAATCATTCAAAGAGGGCTGAAAGGCGACTACCTAATTGACCCTAAAGTAACGGTTAACGTGATGAAGTTCCGTAAGTTCTACGTGAACGGTGAGGTACATCATCCGGGCGGTTACGACTATCAGCCTGGGTTAACTATTGGCAAAGCCATTGCGATTGCGGGCGGTTTCACGGATCGCGCCTCAAGAAACAAAATTCAGCAGACAGAAGCCAAGAGCGGCAAAACAGAAAATAACGTTGGCCTGTCAAAAGCTGTTGGCCCCGGCGACATTATCGTTGTGGATCAGAGCTTCTTTTAAAGAAGCCAGCCAAACCATACAGCTCTTTTTTGCGCACGGAAGATTAAAAGGACTACTAACATCATGAAACTTATCGAGCCTAACCCGGCCAGTGAACCAGCGCGCCTCGATCTCAAGCGCTATGCCGGTGTGATTTTGCGTTATTGGCTTCCAATCGCTGTGTTTGTGGCATCGGTAACCCTTATCGCAACGATACTGATCCTTGCTATAACCCCGGTTTACCGTGCGACCGCAACACTGCTTATCGAATCAGAAGCCAACAAAGCGGTGTCCATCGAAGAGGTGTATACCCTCGATACCAGCCAGAAAGAGTATTACCAGACTCAGTTTGAAATCCTTCGCTCCAACCATATTGCGGAGAAAGTGATTGATGAGCTGGGTATTGCCAATATCCGCGAGTTTAATAATGAGGTTGGCGAGCTTTCAGGCCGCGAAAAACTGCTCGGCTTCCTTTATCAAATTGGGCCTTTGCAGCAATTCTTACCTACGCCCCCTTCACCATCAGAAATGGCGGATGACGCAGCGGCACGTGAAGCCGTACTGAACAAATTCAAATCACACCTGACCATTGAGCCTATCCGCAACACCCAGTTGGTGCATGTGCATTTTGGCTCGATCGACCCAGAACTGGCAGCGAAAGTCGCCAATGCCCTTGGTCAGGCTTACATTGAGTCCAATCTGGAAGCCCGTTTGGTGGCCACCCAAACCGCTTCGTTCTGGATCACCGAGCGCCTCACCGAACTGAAAGACAATCTGGATGCTGCCGAGCTTGCCCTGACCAACTTCCTGAAAGAAGAAGGGCTGATTGAGCTTGATGACATCGACCAGTTGGCAGGCTCAGAACTCACTAACCTGTCTATCCGCGTCAACGAAGCCCGTGAGCGTCGCGTTGCAGCGCAAAGCCTGTTTGACCAACTGAAGAACAACGCCAGCGGCAGCCTGATGACAGTGCCGGAAATATCCAACCACCCACAGGTTCGGGACGTGAAAAACGCCGAAACCGACGCCGAACGCAGGGTGTCAGAGCTTGCCAAACGTTACGGCCCGAAACACGACAAAATGATCCAGGCACAGGCGCAGTTGGACTCGGTCCGCGAGCGCATGTACTCGGTGATCAATAATCTGGCGCAAGGCATTGAAAAAGAACTGAACAGTGCACGTCAGCAAGAACGCGCGCTGGCAGCAGAGCTTGAAAGCAAGAAGAGCGATTACCAGAACATCAGTGCAAAACGTGCACAGTACGAGTCTCTCAAGCGCGACGTTGACTCCAACCGCCAGCTTTACGATTTGTTCCTGAACCGCCAGAAAGAAACCACAGTAGCTGGTGACTTCGATGCAGTGAACGCGCGCTTCACGGATCGTGCGACTATCCCTCAACATCCATCCAGCCCTCAGACGGGCAAATTGATCGTGATCAGCGCCGCATTCGCCCTGCTGCTCGGTATCGTCGGTGCGTTTTTAGCGGATGCTTACCGCAACACCATTGAAAAACCTGACGATGTTGAGGAGAAACTGGGATTGCAGCACCTGGGATACCTGCCACGCGTGAAGGCAAAGCGTTTCAAAAACGCGCCGCTTGATCACACCATCTATCTTGATCCGGATGAAGCCCTGTTCAGTGAATCTGTCCGCACCATCCGCACCTCTATTTTGCTCTCACTGACCAACAGCCAACGCAATGTGCTGGCCGTGACCTCTTCCCTGCCTTCAGAAGGGAAAACCACGGTTGCCATGAGCCTTGCCCAGTCGCTGGCAAAAATGGAACGTACGCTTCTGATTGACTGTGATTTGAGGATGCCGGCGATTGGACAACGCTACGGAATGCCTCGTAATCAGGCGGGATTGAGCAATGTACTGGTCATGGGGATGCCGGTCACCGACTGCATCTATCACGACGAAGACACGCAGCTCGATATTCTTCCTGCGGGTCTGCTTCCATCCAATCCACAGGAACTTCTGGGCTCAACCAAGTTCACGACGCTCATCAATCAGCTGAAACAAAGCTATGACCGAATCATTCTCGATACCCCACCGGTTCAGATCGTGAGTGATGGTCTGATTCTGGGGCGTCTGGCTGGCGGCATGATCCTGGTAGTCAAAGCGGAAGCGACTACTGAGAAACAGGTCAACCGTTCAATCAGCCAACTTGTTCGACATGACATCGCCATCGATGGTGTGGTGCTTAACCAACTCTCTGCGCGCTATGCGGAGGAAAAATACAAGCTGCACTATGGTTATTACAATAATAACAAACAAGATGACGAAACATTGGAAGCGAGTTAATCGCTTCCAGAACAAGGATTAACAAGACAAATGAAAACCAGTTTTGATGTTTTTAACGGCGATGCCGATGGGATTTGTGCCCTGCTCCAGCTTCGCCTCGCGACCCCTAAAGACAGTGTGCTGATCACTGGGGTAAAACGCGATATCGCCCTGTTAAAACAAGTCGACCCTGCCGTCGCACAAGATGTGACGGTGCTGGACGTAGCGATGGAAAAAAACCGCGCAGCGCTGGATAACTTACTGACCCAGGGTGTGCGTGTGTTTTATGCCGATCACCACAACCCGGGAGAGGTGCCGGATCATCCGTCACTGACCACTCACATCAACACCGCGGCCAACACCTGTACCAGCCTGATTGTCGACAAGCTGCTGGATGGCCGTTACCGGGAGTGGGCGCTGGTCGGCGCTTACGGCGACAACATGATTGCCACCGCCGATACCCTGGCGAAAAAGTCCGGTCTGTGCGATCAGGACCGCGTCAAATTGATGCAGTTCGGTACCTATCTCAACTACAACGGTTACGGCTCATCACTCAGTGATTTGCTGTTCCCACCAGCGGAAATATACCGCTTGATGGCGGCTTATCCTTCGCCTTTCAACTTTATTGCCGAGCGTCCGGATGTGTATGCGACGCTGGAAGATGGCTTTACTGGCGACAGCGAGAAAGCAGCAGCCATTACCCCTTATTCAGAACGTACTGGCTCACGGGTATTTATGTTGCCGGACGAAGCCTGGGCGCGACGGATAAGTGGGGTTTATTCCAACGACTTAACCAACCGTGACCCGGAGGTCGCCAATGCGGTGATCACGGCAAAGGCTGACGGCAATTATCTGGTCAGCATCCGCGCGCCGCTGAAAAACCGCGTCGGTGCCGATGAACTGGCAGCCGCTTTCCCTACGGGTGGCGGACGAAAAGCGGCTGCGGGGATCAACGCCCTGCCCGCTGAATTGCTTAACGATTTTATTGATGCGTTCCACCAGCGTTACCCGCTGGATACGTAAAAAAAGGACTGACCATGGTGGACAAGATTTCGCTAAACCAAACCCATCTCAAACAGCTTGAGAATGAGTCTATACACATCATCAGGGAAGTGGCGGCTGAGTTCGACAACCCAGTGATGCTTTACTCCATCGGTAAAGATTCGGCAGTCATGCTCCACCTTGCGATGAAAGCCTTTCACCCGGGTAAACCGCCATTTCCGCTCCTTCACGTCGATACGACATGGAAGTTCAAGGAAATGATTACCTTCCGTGACGAGTTCACCAAGCGTCATGGCCTCGATCTTCTGGTTCACATCAATCAGGAAGGCGTGGACATGGGCATGGGGCCTTTCACACATGGTAGTGCCAAGCATACAGATGTGATGAAAACCCAGGCGCTGAAGCAGGCGCTGGATAAGTACGGCTTTGATGCCGCTTTCGGCGGTGCGCGCCGTGATGAAGAAAAAAGCCGCGCCAAAGAACGGGTTTACTCCTTCCGCGACAAACACCACCGCTGGGACCCAAAAAACCAGCGTCCGGAGCTTTGGGACGTTTACAACGGCCGCGTGAACAAAGGTGAGAGCATCCGCGTGTTCCCACTTTCCAACTGGACCGAGCTCGATATCTGGCAATACATCTATCTGGAAAACATCGACATCGTGCCGCTGTACTTTGCGGAGAAACGTCCAGTGGTAGAGCGCGATGGCACGCTGATCATGGTGGATGACGACCGTATGCCACTGGAAAAAGGCGAGAAGCCGGAAATGAAATCTGTCCGCTTCCGCACTCTGGGTTGTTATCCGCTGACTGGCGCTGTCGAATCGACTGCCGCCACCTTGCCGGAAATCATTCAGGAAATGCTGCTGACCAAAACATCAGAGCGACAAGGCCGTGTGATTGATCACGATCAGGCTGGCTCCATGGAGCAGAAAAAACGCGAAGGCTACTTCTAAAAAACATAAGCCTCGAAAACCATTTAAACATTTGCTTGCCTGCTAAAGGAGTGACTCATGAGTCATAGCTCATCGCTGATCGCATCGGACATCGAAGCCTATCTTCATCAGCATGAAAACAAGGATTTACTGCGCCTGCTCACCTGCGGCAGCGTGGATGATGGTAAGTCGACCCTGATTGGCCGACTGCTGTTTGATACCAAACTGATTTTTGAAGATCACCTCACCAGCCTGCACAAAGACAATGCTCGTGTGGGCAATGCCGGTGAGGCTCTCGATTTGGCCCTGCTGGTTGATGGCCTGCAATCGGAGCGTGAACAAGGCATCACCATCGATGTGGCCTACCGTTATTTCTCGACCGAGAAACGCAAGTTCATCATCGCAGACTGTCCGGGACACGAGCAGTACACCCGTAACATGGCGACGGGTGCATCCAACTGTGAACTGGCGATCGTGATGGTCGACGCACGTAAAGGGCTGCTGACCCAGACCCGACGCCACAGCTATATCGTGAGCCTGCTGGGTATTCGTCATGTGGTGGTTGCTATCAACAAGATGGATTTGGTCGACTTTGACCAAACCGTGTTCGAGTCCATTCAGGCCGATTATCAGGCGATGGCTTCCCAGCTCGGTATCAAGGATGTCCGCTTTGTGCCTATTTCTGCGCTGTCGGGCGACAACGTGGTCAGCGCCAGCGAAAACATGCCATGGTACCAGGGGCCTTCTTTGATGGAGATGCTGGAAGGCGTTGAAATCAGCCGTGACCAAAACCTCGATTTGATGCGCTTCCCGGTGCAGTACGTGAACCGCCCTAACCTCGATTTCCGTGGTTACTGCGGCACATTGGCTTCCGGCATTCTGCGCAAAGGCGATACCGTCATGGCACTGCCGTCTGGTCAGAAAAGCGCAGTAACGTCGATTGTGACTTATGACGGTGAACTCGATGCCGTTGCGCCGAAAAATGCGGTGACTGTGACTTTGGCAGACGAAATCGATATTTCCCGCGGCGACATGCTGGTTCATGAGGACACAGCACCGACCGTGACCGACAGCTTGAGTGCCAACATTGTCTGGATGTCGCAGGACACGATGAAGACCAAACGTGACTATGACTTCAAGTTCGCCAGTCATAACGTGACAGGTCGCATTACCAGCATTGAACACAAAGTCGATATCAACAGCTTCGAAACGCTGTCTGCCAGTGAACTGGCACTGAATGAAATCGGCAAAGTGGAATTACGCCTGAATGCACCAGTCGCGGCAGATAACTACAGCCTGAACCAAAAAACAGGTGCGTTCATTGTGATTGACCGTCTCACCAATATCACGGTGGGAGCAGGCATGGTGGAAACACTCCACGCACCACATGAACAAAAAGCCAAACGTACCTATACCGCGGCAGAAATCGCGTTAAACCGCTACATCCGTGAACACTACCCTGAATGGGAAACCAAATCGGTCGAATGATCGGGGTAAGGACATGGATACGTTGACGCTAAAGGCTAGGGAAGAGAGAAGCACCACCATGGCGGTAAAAGTACTGCATATCATTAACGATCTGTCACGAAACGGCGGCGCACAGCGTTTTGTCGTTGATTTAGTCTGTCCCACTCCGTCAGGCTACGAAAGCAAGGTCGTGATACTGGACGATATCAACGATTTATCCGGCGAGCTGGAAGCCGCTGGTGTGGAATGTCTGGTCTGGAAAAAGCTTTCCCTCAAGGAGAAATGGCAAATCCTGCGTTGGCCAGACGTGGTGCATGGCCACCTCTTTCCCTCGATCTATTTGGCGTTGGCCGCGTTTGGCAAGAAGCGTATTCAGACCGAACACAACTCGCATAACCGACGCCGCGATCACATCTGGATGAAGCCTTTTGAGTGGCTCCTTTACTGGCGCTACCAGAAAACCGTGTGCATCACAGGGCAGGTACAAAATGCGCTGGAAGACTTCCTCCCGCATTGGAAGAAGCACTATTCGGTGATCTTAAATGGCATCAACCTCAGCAAATTTTCCATGCAAGAGAAGCAGCCCCCCACCGAAGACGCACCCATCCATATCGGCATGGCGGGTCGACTGCATCCTTATAAAGATCACCCCACACTGATACGTGCACTGGCCAAGTTACCAGCCCGTTATGAGCTTCACCTTGCAGGCGATGGCGATCGCCGCGGGGAATACGAAGCCTTGGTCAAAGAGCTTGGTCTTGAAAACAGAGTGGTCTTCCACGGTGTGCGTTCAGACATTCCGGTGTTTTTGGACAGTCTGAACATCTATGTGCAGAGCACGATTATTGAAGGGTTTGGTCTGGCTGCAGTGGAAGGGATGGCAGCAGGATTGCCAGTGCTCGCGTCAAACGTTCAAGGCATTGATGAAGTCATAGGGACTGAAGAATATCTGTTTCCTTTAGGTGACGACGACGCGCTCGCACAAAGGATTGCTTCCATCTGTGAAGACCCACAGGAGTATACCAAAGCCTCACAACGTTCTTTGTCACGCTGTCAGCTGTACAAGCTGGAGACATTCCGCGAGCAATATTATCAGGCTTATCAGGAGCTGGCGGATGACAAGATCGCTTGAGCATGCGGCTGCCCTTGCCGTTGTCCTGTTTTTTGTCCCGACAAAAATCGCTGTCGCCGGCATCAGCCTGTATCTGGCCGATTTTCTTGGTATCGCTTCGCTTGGCTTTCTTATTCTTATTGCATTGCGCGGACAATTGCTGCAGTCGACGCTAAAAGCAGGCGGCTTCATCTTTGTGTTTGTCATCTACATTGCGCTTTCAGGCATTATCAATGATGTCCCGCTGAAACTGGTGATCATTGAAATGATCCAGTGGCTTTCCGTTGCCGCCTTTCTAGGAGTTTTACATCAGGCAGGCTTGTTGGCTTCACCACGTTTTCTATCGCTGCTGGCGCTTTATACTTTTGCCGGCGCCCTTTACACCGCGGGCTGGCACTTGATGCATCCCGCGTTCAACGACTTCAAACAACTTGGAAATACCAAGTATTTCTTTGGTTTTACCTGCGCCCTGCTATACATCCTCCGTAACCAAATCCGGTTCGGTCATGTGTTATTGGCTGCGGCAGTCGTGATGCTCTTGATGTCCGGTGAACGTAAAGCCTTATTAGGTATGGCGATGCTTGTCGCCTGCGATCTGGTGTTCTGCCGGGAAGTGCATCATCCGCGTTCACGACAAACCGCTTTTGCACTGGGAACCCTCGGCTTTTTAGGCGGCATTCTGACCCTGCTTTCCATCTGGTACATGGTTGGCACTCACGCCATCCTCGATAAGTTTGAGTTTACCCAGTTCGACATCCTTTTTGCCGACCAGCACGAAGCGCGCTGGGATTCTGAGCTTTGGCGAAAACTCTTACTCGCTAATGGTTTTGCCCTGTTTCTGGAATACCCCATTTTCGGCGTCGGCCCCAAGATGCTCCCTGTCTATATCGCCAACTATTTCCAAAATCAGGAGCTCGCGATTTATACCCACAACTTCGCCCTCGATGTAGCGGTTGAGTACGGGCTGGTAGGTCTGACGATATTGATTGGCGGATTCCTGTTAGGGCTTCGTCACCTTTTCGGGCAACGGTTTATCAATCCAGTGGCCTTTCTTCTTGCGGTGTACATTCTGGCCATGGTGCTGTTTGTGGCCGTTAACAGCACCATCATGCTGATGTTCCTGTTTCCATTTTTCATCAATACGCGCACGGCACCTGAGCCTGTTTCCGAGGCGTCCATGTCTTTGATTGACGCTTCCTCAAACGCCGTGACGCCGCTTTCTACTATTGAGTTTCAAGAGGATAAGAAATGAAGTTCAGCCTAGCCCGACAACGCGCTTTTGACCAAACTCTGAATGCGCCGGATTTTGTCCTGGTTTACCAAATGGGTAAGGTTGGCTCATCATCTATTGAGGCATCCCTTGAACATGCTGGCATCCCGAGTTGGCACATCCACACCTTCGACGACAACGAAGAGTTTCAGATGTACCACAATACCGATGACGTGGCCTGTTTCTTCGACTGGCACATCCGTGCGGCATACAAGCTGACCCTGTCTCACCGGAAACGTATTCTGCAAAAACGTGATCACCTGAAGATCATCACGCTGGTGCGCGATCCAATCGCGACCGTCGTGTCGCGCTTTTTCCAGGATCTCCACATTCAGTTCATCGCGGGTAAAAAGAACGAAGCCATTCACGGAGATATGGATTCCACGCTCCGCCATCTGACTGACGCCTTTGAAACCCAGATGCGTCTTGATTACTTCACTGGCTGGTTCGACAGAGAACTCAAACGCCACTTCGGCATTGATGTGCTTAAACACGTTCAGGATCCCTCTCAAACCCATTGGCGCATCGAGCAAGGGGGCTGTGATGTGCTGTTGATGAAATGCGAAGCGATTAACCAGTCAACAGATGTGCTAGGGGAGTTTCTTGAGCTACCGGACTTCAAGCTGCAATCCAGCAACGAGGCTTCGAACAAGTGGTATTCAGCGCTTTATCAACGCTTTAAAGAAACGTACCCGTTTGAGCGTTTATTTCATCTGTATGATGCACCGCTGTATCGCGCCGTCTACAGTGAAGAGGAAATCACTCAATTTAAACAGAAATGGGAGCAGTGATGAAAACCGTTCTCCATATTACGGAAGCATTTGGTGGCGGTATCCAAACCGCGCTGTGCAGCTATGCGAAATCGACCCAAGGGGATCCGATTCGTCATCACCTGTTTGCCAGATTACGCCCCAATGACGATACCGGTATGGCGGTCACAACCCTGTTCGACGATGTCCAGACCATGGAGGGAGGCTTACTGTCTTTCTTCCGCGAAGCGAGAAAAGCGGTGCTTCAACTGCAGCCGGACGTGATTCATCTTCACTCCAGCTTCGCAGGATTTTTGGGCCGCTTCCTTCCCAAAAAGGGCAACACAAAAATTGTTTACACGCCACATTGCTATGCGTTCGAACGCCGCGATATTTCTGATTTGATGCAGAAAGTCTACATGCAGCTTGAAACATTCGGTCTTTCCCGCATTGATATGATCGCAGGGTGCAGCGAAAGGGAGTGTGAGCTTGGGTTTGCGCTGGGTGCCCAAAAGGCCGTTCACCTCAACAACTATGCAGACTTGGACAAAGCACTCTCTTTTTCAGAGACCCAGACTGAGCGCCCTCCATTTAACGTCATGGTGGTTGGCCGGGTTTCTCCTCAAAAGGACCCTCAGTTTTTGCTGGATACTATTACCAGCCTGAAGACTTACCCTGAATTCAGTCAAATTAAGCTGCACTGGCTGGGTGGCGGTGAACCTGAAATGGAGCAAGAGTTGAGAGAGGCGGGCGTTGAGGTGACGGGAATGATCCCCCACCAGCAACTGATGGAAACGCTGAACAGTGCCGATTTGTATCTCCACACCGCAGCTTGGGAAGGCATGCCGCTGACCATTCTGGAAGCCGCAAAACTGCGCATTCCTATGGTATTGCGCATAATCGGTGCGACCCAGAACCTACACTATCCGTTTATGGTGAGCTCGCCAGACACCATGGCAAAGCAAATCATCAATTACTGCAAACGCCCCGATCACCCGGATTACCAACAAGCCATTGATGCCTTCAACAGCGACTTCAGTGCGGAAAAACAACGCGAAGCTTTGCACCTGATTTATGAGGCCTAAGCAATGAGCGCGGTGGTGGCACTCTTAATTGCAGGCTTGCTGGGAACATTGCTGCTTACCAATCTTCGTCCGGCGCTGGTATTTGGTGCCGTTTTCACCGCATTGCTGACACTGGATATCGTCCCTGCCGTTCAACTGTTCAATAACTTCACCAACACGGCGCTCATTACCTTGGTGCTTTTGGTGATGGTCTCTGTGATCCTTGAGCGCACGCCTTACATCAGTGCTCTGGGCCGTTGGTGTACACAGGGGGGGCTTCGTAAAGTCACGGTTCAAACCACCCTGTCTGCAGGCCTGCTTTCTGCGGTCATCAACAATACCGCTGTGGTTTCAACGCTGATGCGCAGCATGACCAAAAGTCAGCACCCTGCCGGCAAGTTGCTGATTCCACTTTCATACGCAGCCATTCTTGGCGGTACCATGACGCTGATTGGCACCTCCACCAACTTGCTCGTAAATGGCTTTACCCTTAATGCCGGCTTGCCCGGGATTGGCTTTTTCGATTTTTCCTTGATTGGCGTACCTGTATTTCTTGCCGGTGTCTTGGTGATTACACTGGTGTCTTTGGCGCTGCTGCCTTCGCGTCAGAGCGGCGCTCAGGAAACCTCACAAAGTTATCTTCTGGAGTCACAACTTAACCCTGACTCCCCCCTCGTCGGCCAGAGCGTTGAACAAAGTGGACTTCGCCACCTTGAGCGCCTGTTTTTGGTGGAAATCATTCGTGCCGAGCGCGTTATCTCTCCAGTTTCCCCCTCGGAACAGCTTCAAGGTAACGACGTGTTGGTGTTTTCCGGTGACTTGGAAGCCACAGCATTGCTGGAAAAATTCAAAGGGCTATCTCCCCGAACCCAAGGTGAACACCTGCCTTCGGATAATCTGGTGAGTGTCGTCATCACCCCGCAGGCAGTCATTGCCGGAAAAACCATTAAGTCACTCAATTTCCGTGCACAGTTCGGCGCCGCCGTGGTCGCCGTCAAGCGCGGGGAAAACAAAATCACCGGAGGCCTCGGTCAGGTGAAGTTACAAGGCGGGGATCTACTGGTACTGGCCGTGGGGCAGGATTTTTTCAGTCGTGGCAATCTCGCCCAGAACTTCATTCTGGTGGGGGAAAGGGAAAACAATGCCCTGCTAAGTGGCACCCAATCCTTATTGTTCTGTGGCGGCGCTGTCTTCGCACTGATTGCCAGCTTTTTCGAACTGCTCCCATTGTATAAGGGACTTATCCTTCTCCTCGCTGGCGCTGTAGCAGCGCGCTTAGTATCCATTCATGATCTAAGGCGACGATTTCCTTTTGAACTGGTCTTAGTGATTGGCTCTGCATTAGGTCTGGCGCAAGCCATCAGTGTGACGGGTCTGGCAGATAGCCTGGCAACACTTATCATGGGCATCGGTCAAAACGGCGGACCTTTCGGCGCCTTGGTGATTCTTTATCTCGCCACCTGGTTGATGACTGAGCTCATTACCAACAATGCCGCTGCCGCAATCAGCTTTCCTGTAGGACTGGCCATTGCAACGCAATATCAGGTCGATCCCATGCCCTTTATCATGACCGTTGCATTTGCAGCCAGTGCCAGCTTTCTTTCTCCATTTGGCTATCAAACTAACCTGATGGTGTACACCGCCGGGCGCTATGTACCGAGGGATTATCTCAAAGCCGGGCTGCCTCTGAGTCTGGTTTATGGTGTGCTCGTGCTTTCTCTTATCCCTTTAGTTTTCCCCTGGTAAGGCCGTCTGATGATTTTTCAAATCGTACATCGCATCCAATCTATGGAACCCACACGCCGTCAGTTTCTGTTCCATGCAGCCCTTGCGGCGATCTTCCGCGTTTTTTCTGCTGCCGCCGCGTTTTTACTCAGTGTCGTCGCGGCGAGGGTGTTAGGCGCAGAACAATCCGGCCTGTTCTTTCTTGGTATGAGCCTCGCCATCTTACTCGGAACGCTTTGCCTATTTGGAATGGAGAATGCTCTCCTTCGGTTCATTGGTCACGCTGGAGAGCAAGATAACGCCGACCTGACCAATCAAGTCTTTACCAATGCTTTACTGGCAGTGCTTCCTACCTCGGTCATTGTCGGGGGAGTCACCTATCTTGCGTCGCCATGGCTGGCTTTGAATGTGTTCAGTAAACCTGAAGCCACTGCGAGTTTGCGCTACTTTGCGCTGGCAATACCTTTCATCAGCCTGTTCTTTCTTAATGGCTATGCATTGCAGGCAACCCGCAGAGTGATAGCCTCTGTCTGCTCCATGCAGCTTGGCGTGACCATGGTTGCGCTACCCGCATTCTTGCTACTCAACCATTACGAGCCTAACCCAATGGCAGAAAGCGCTTCCGTGCTTTATATCGTTGCTTCTGGGTTGGTCGCGTTAAGTGGCTTGTGGCTATGGTTTCGCGAACCAGATCATCGCATCGACACCAGCGATCGCAAGATGCCGGCGCTTTGGAGCGCCGCCCCCAACCTTTGGTTGATTTCCGCCACCAGCCAAGCCATTCCCTGGGCTTCGGTCGTGATCGTCGGCTTGTTTGTCACATCTGAAGAAGTCGCCTATTTTTCCGCAGCGCAACGAACGTCCCTGCTTATCAGCTTCATGTTAATGGTCATAAACTTCGTCGCTGCGCCGCGATTTTCGGCCCTGTTCAAAGCAGGTAAACTGAACGAACTCAAACGCCTAGCACAGTTTTCGACCCGATTGATGATTGTTTTTTCCATACCAGTTCTGGCTGCTGTGCTTATCTGGCCAGACACCATCATGACGCTATTCGGCAAAGAGTTTTCAGAATCAGGTCAACTTCTGGTTATCTTGGCCGTTGGCCAAACCATCAATGTCATGACAGGATCTGTCGGATTTCTTCTCACCATGTGTGGCTATGAAAGAGACTTGCGCAATATCACCCTGTTTGCCGGGATACTTACCGTGACTTTGATACTGATATTAACGTCAATATGGGGAACCGTCGGCGCAGCGCTTGCAGTGAGTATCGGTATGAGTACACAGAACATTCTGGCCGTGCGCAAGGTCGAAAAAAGACTCGGTTTCTGGCCGATTGGATAAGCGGTTCTTGTTGAAGGGTCCCTCTGGGCTCATAATCAAACAATGAGACAGATTTGCAACGATTAAATGTTAACATTCCAATAAGCCCAATTTTTAATACAGGGCGACTAGTTAGTTGGATGATGTAAATTAAGGACAAGCTATGATCAAGAAGTGCCTCTTTCCAGCGGCTGGCTACGGGACCCGTTTTCTGCCTGCCACTAAGTCGATGCCAAAAGAAATGATGCCTATCGTTAATAAGCCACTTATCGAGTACGGCGTTGACGAAGCCATTGAAGCTGGCATCACCGGTATGTGTATTGTTACCGGTCGTGGTAAGCACAGCCTGATGGATCACTTCGACAAAAACTACGAGCTGGAACATCAAATCAGCGGCACCAACAAAGAAGCGCTGCTGGGAGATATCCGCGCGACTATCGATGCAGCTTCATTCACCTATATCCGCCAAAAAGAAATGAAAGGTCTGGGTCACGCTATCCTGACTGGCCGTGAGCTGGTGGGCGACGAAGCGTTTGCCGTTGTACTGGCAGATGACCTGTGTGTGAATCTGGAAGACGGCGTGCTTTCCCAGATGGTTGCACTGTATAAGCAATTCCGCTGCTCCATCGTTGCTGTGGAAGAAGTACCGGAAGATGAGACCCACAAATACGGTGTCATTTCCGGTGAAGAGATGCGTGACAACCTTTACCGTGTCGACAACATGGTAGAAAAGCCAGAGCAAGGCACCGCGCCAAGTAACCTGGCGATCATCGGCCGTTACATCCTGACACCGGACATTTTCGACATCTTGGAAAATACCGCACCGGGCAAAAACGGTGAAATCCAGATCACCGATGCCCTGCTGAAACAAGCGCAAAGCGGCTGTGTGCTGGCTTACAAATTCAAAGGCGAGCGCTTTGACTGTGGTAGCGTTGAAGGCTTTATCGAAGCGACCAACTATTGCTACGAAAATATCTACCTGAAGTCTGATGCACCGAACCAGCCTCAAAAAACGGTAAAAACAGGCTGATCGATTCAGGCTGAAGCACCGTTAAAATCTGCATGTTGCAATACTGAAGAAAGCTGTATGTTTATACAGCTTTCTTCTTTTTCATCACGCCATAATGTGGGATACTTCATCATTCGTTTTTTCTTCAGGCTGCAAACCTGAGCGCTAAGGGCAAGGTAGACATGGATACGATAGACGTCAGAGGGGCTCGCACCCATAACCTGAAAAACATTAACCTGACGATCCCACGCGACAAGCTGATCGTGATCACCGGTCTTTCTGGTTCCGGCAAGTCATCACTGGCGTTCGACACATTGTATGCAGAAGGCCAACGCCGCTATGTAGAATCACTGTCTGCCTATGCACGCCAGTTCCTTTCTCTGATGGAAAAACCAGACGTCGACCATATTGAAGGGCTGTCCCCAGCTATATCTATCGAACAAAAGTCCACGTCTCACAACCCACGCTCAACCGTTGGTACCATCACCGAAGTATACGACTACCTGCGTCTCCTATACGCGCGTGTGGGTGACCCGCGCTGCCCGACACACAATGTGACGCTGGAAGCACAGACCGTTAGCCAGATGGTCGACAAGGTGCTGGAGCTTGAAGAAGGCAGCAAGATGATGCTGCTGGCTCCTATCGTCAAAGAGCGTAAAGGCGAGCACGTCAAAACACTGGAAAACCTGGTCGCCCACGGTTTTATCCGCGCGCGTATTGATGGCGAAGTGTGTGACCTTTCTGATCCACCGAAGCTGGAGCTTCACAAAAAGCACACCATTGAAGTGGTCGTTGACCGCTTCAAAGTACGCGACGATCTGCAGCAGCGCCTTGCTGAGTCCTTCGAAACCGCCATTGAGTTGACGGGTGGCACGGCTGTGGTCAGCTATATGGACGGCGAAGGTGATGATCTCATCTTCTCTGCCAACTTTGCCTGTCCGCATTGCGGATACAGCATGCAAGAGCTCGAGCCGCGCCTGTTTTCCTTCAACAACCCAGCAGGTGCCTGCCCAACCTGTGACGGCTTGGGTGTACAGCAGTATTTTGATGAAAACCGCGTGGTTCAGAATGAAGCAGTCAGCCTTGCCGGTGGTGCCATCCGAGGCTGGGATCGCCGTAATTTCTACTACTTCCAGATGTTGAGCTCGCTTGCCGATCACTACGAATTCGACATCGAAACACCTTGGCAGGATTTACCAAAAACCATCCAAAATGTGGTTCTGAATGGCTCCGGCAACACTGAAATTGCTTTCAAGTACGTGAACGATCGCGGTGATATCACGGTGCGTAAGCATCCGTTTGAAGGGATTTTAAATAATCTCAACCGCCGCTACCGTGATACAGAATCGATGGCTGTGCGTGAAGAGCTGGCGAAATACATCGCCAACAAGCCGTGTTCAAGCTGTGGTGGCTCTCGCCTTCGTGAAGAAGCGCGCCATGTCTTTGTGGGTGACACCAACCTGCCAGCCGTGTGTGAAATGAGTATTCATGAAGCACTGACTTTCTTCGCAGGCCTGGAGCTGACGGGCCAACGTGCACAAATTGCCGACAAGGTACTCAAAGAAATCCATGACCGGCTGAGTTTTCTGGTCAACGTCGGTTTGAACTACCTCAACCTGTCGCGCAGCGCTGATACCCTATCAGGTGGTGAAGCGCAACGTATCCGTCTGGCAAGCCAGATTGGTGCAGGTCTGGTCGGCGTGATGTACGTACTGGATGAACCATCCATCGGTCTTCACCAGCGTGACAACGAGCGCCTACTCGCGACGCTGGAACACCTTCGTAATCTGGGTAACACCGTGCTGGTGGTTGAGCACGATGAAGATGCTATCCGCGCAGCAGACTACATTGTGGATATCGGACCTGGTGCCGGTGTACATGGCGGTCACATCGTTGCTGAAGGGACGTATGAAGAAATCATCAAGAATGAAAACTCGCTGACAGGCCAATACCTCAGCGGGAAAAAAGCGATTGAAGTCCCTGCCAAGCGAATTTCTTACGACAAGAAAAAAGTCGTGAAGCTTAAGGGGGCGACGGGCAACAACCTGCAGAGCGTGAATCTGACACTTCCTGTTGGTTTACTGACCTGTGTGACCGGCGTATCCGGCTCGGGTAAATCAACCCTTATCAACGACACCTTCTACAAAATCGCCCACCAGCGATTGAACGGTGCAACCACAGGCGAGCCTGCACCTTTCAAGGACATCGACGGTCTGGGTCATTTTGATAAGGTGATTGATATCGACCAGAGCCCGATTGGACGCACTCCACGCTCCAACCCGGCAACGTACACAGGCATCTTCACACCTATCCGAGAGCTGTTTGCAGGCACACAGGAAGCGCGCTCCCGTGGCTACAAAGTGGGCCGTTTCAGTTTTAACGTCAAAGGTGGCCGCTGTGAAGCCTGTCAGGGCGACGGCGTTATCAAAGTGGAAATGCACTTCCTCCCGGATGTTTACGTACCGTGCGACGTGTGCAAAGGTAAGAGATATAATCGTGAAACCTTGGAGATCCGCTATAAAGGCAAAACCATTGATGAAGTCCTTGAGATGACAGTGGAAGATGCCCGCGAGTTCTTCGATGCCGTGCCAGCGATAGCGCGCAAACTGCAAACGCTGATGGATGTAGGCCTTTCCTACATCCGCTTGGGACAGGCTGCAACCACCCTTTCCGGTGGTGAAGCGCAACGCGTGAAACTGGCGCGTGAGCTTTCCAAGCGCGATACCGGCAAGACGCTGTATATCTTGGATGAGCCAACCACTGGCCTTCACTTCCATGATATACAGCAACTACTGACGGTGCTGCACCGACTGCGCGATCACGGCAATACCATTGTGGTGATAGAACACAACCTGGACGTGATAAAAACCGCGGACTGGATTGTCGACTTAGGCCCTGAAGGTGGTAGCGGTGGCGGAATGATCATCGCCGAAGGCACACCGGAAGACGTGGCTTTGGTTGAAGGTTCGCACACAGCAAGGTTCCTGAAACCTTTGCTTAAACAAAAAGCATCATAGGGCGGATGCTGGCGTGAGCCAGTGAAAAACAATCTATGCAAACAATGCGTTTTCAAAACCTCTGGCCATCAAAAGTGGCCAGAAAGCCTTTGGTTAAGCCAGTGCTGATTGCGCTGGCTGCGCTGTTTTTATTCTGCTTGCCTCTTAACCAGATCCCACTCGCTTTCTCCGGTGTTCAGCATCCAGCGACAGCCTTAACGCTCTTGTTAGCGGTTGCCATCGTTTGCTTCGGTGTTTGGGAAGCTGCAAGACAAGGCCGTTTCAGCCACACGACAATGACTGGATGGCTGACACTGTGCGCAAGTTTCGCCCTGATACCGTCATTTTATCTTCACGCTGACTGGCATTCGGCTGCATGGCAAGGGTTTAGCGTTCTGTTGTCCTTATTGCTTTTCTGTACCCTGCAGCAGTTCAGCTTTAATCACCTTCAGAGGCAATATCTCCTCTGGTTGCCGCTTTTAAGCGGCTGGCTACTGGCGATTCCTTTGTTGCTTCCCAGCATCAGTGAGATCTCGTCATCGAGCCTTGCAGACATCAAAACCAACAGTGACGTACTAGGCATCGTTCTTCTGACTTCTTTGATGCTGTCAGCTTACTTGCTCGCGCGGACTAAAGTGTACAAGCGTAACTGGGTTCCGGTTCATGCTCTTTTACTTGCGACGCCGCTGCTAACCATTCCAGCTCTCACAGCGTTGAAATCGCCTTGGCTAATCACCGTGATTTTGGTGTTGGTGATTTTCAGTCAGCCATTCTTATTCCGTTTCAGTCCAAAACGACACCATGGTCTTTGGAATTTCGCGGTATTGGCCGGTTTTGCTATCGCTTGGAAGCTTGGTAGTGTCCCTCAATCGGCACTTTTTGCCGCCCGTTATTCATCCGAGGAGTTAGAAGTACTGTCGCAGGCATGGGCATTACTGGGGCAGGCTCAGTTTGAAGGTATAGGTCTGGGGCAGCTCGATAAAGCACAGCTGTTGTTTGGCATCGAGCAAAATCATGTTCTGCCGCTTCAACAAATGTATCCGAGTTGGCTGCTCGCAAATTTAATTCAGGGCGGTATTGCCTACTGGGCGAGCTTTGGTGTGCTCTTCACACTGGTGGTGCGTAAGTTGATGGAAGCACCGAATGGCACCCGCCTGATGCTGCTAGCTATCTTTCTGCCATCCCTCATTGGCATGGCAGTGACAGACTACATTGAAACCAACCTGGCACTGGGCATGCTGTTTGTGGTGCTGCTTTACTGGATAGATAACCTTACCGCGAGATACCGACGCGTACTTTTATCATACCCTAGGCCGATGAAAGTCGCCGCTAACACGGTGCTGACTACCACGCTGGTTTTGGTGTTGTCTTCAATCTATCTTGGCGAACAGGCGCTTCGCACCTATCAAATACGTGATAGTAAGCTGACTCAGTATCAAACCCACCCTTGGTGGAATGACTTCTATCAGCAAGTGGAAGGAAAGCGGGCGTTTCTAGAAAGTGTTGAAAGCCGGGATTTACGCGCGCAGGAGTTGTACCTTCGGGGGCAAATCTCCCGACTGGAAACGTCTCCGAATGCCGACGGCTATCAATCATTGATTGAGCTGGCGATGCTCACCGGGCATAAAACGGTCGCCAAACAGTTGAAGGATGAGGCATCGCTGCTTTTCCCGTACCGAACGTTTCAACCTGACTTTTCTGAGCTTCCAGCGGAATAAAACAAAAACGCCCCGCATTCATGCGGGGCGTTTCTCAATTCAATTTCGCTTAACCAAGCACATCCTTCAGTGCTTTCGCACATAAGGCTACGTTTTCACGTTTAGCCGCATAACCCATCAAACCAATACGCCACGCTTTACCTGCCAGCGCTCCCAGACCCGCACCTATTTCCAGATTGTAGTCATTGAGAAGTTTCGCACGCACCGCGGCATCATCGACGCCTTCAGGTACTGCGACAGCATTCAGTTGCGGCAGGCGATGGTCAGCATCAACAAGGAAGTTAACACCCAGCGCCTCCAGTTCGGCTTTGAGTAACTCATGCATATCACGGTGACGTTGCCATGCATTCTCCAGACCTTCCTCTTTCAGCATCAGCAAAGACTCATGCAAGGCGTAAAGGCTGTTCACTGGCGCGGTGTGGTGATAGCTGCGCTTGCCTTCACCACTCCAATAGCCAAGTACCAGGCTTTGATCAAGGAACCAGCTCTGTACCTTGCCCGTGCGCTGTTGCATTTTTTCTACCGCACGCGGAGAGAAAGTGACTGGTGACAGTCCCGGCACACAGGAGAGACATTTCTGGCTGCCAGAATACACAGCGTCCAATTGCCACTCATCCACCAGCAGTGGCACACCGCCAAGAGAGGTCACGGCATCAACAATCGTCAGGCAGCCATGCTCACGCGCCAGTGACGAAATCGTCTTCGCATCACTGAGTGCGCCGGTCGATGTTTCTGCGTGTACAAACGCGACCACCGATGCTTCTGGGTTTGCTTTTAAAGCCGCTTCGACCTTTGCCGGATCAACAGGCTTGCCCCACTCGTCATCGACCATCACTGCCGTCGCACCGCAACGTTCTACGTTTTCACGCATACGCTCGCCAAATACGCCGTTTCGACAAACGATCACCGTATCGCCCGGCTCAATCAGGTTGACAAAACAGGTCTCCATCCCTGCACTGCCCGGGGCGGACACCGCAATGGTGAAGGCGTTTTCGGTCTGGAATGCGTATTGAAGCAGTGATTTAACTTCATCCATCATTCCCACAAAAAGAGGGTCTAGATGACCAATCGTTGGTTGAGCCAGCGCTTGTAATACGCGTGGCGAAACATCAGAGGGACCAGGCCCCATCAGGGTACGTTGTGGTGGGATAAAGCGTGAAATTGTCATTATTTGCTCTCCATTGCCTTTTGTTCCTTGGGTCTATTAACCCTACCACTGGATAGGGCTGGCTAAAATCTCAACGTTGAATAAACCCAAGCATCATCAAGCAAAAGTCCTTCACTGCCACGAAAAGCGATGCCGGAAACTCAAACAAACGTTGACAATAACATTACAAACATTTATCAATAGAGGGCAATTTTTGCTCAGCACAGTTTGTGCTCTGCAGAGACAGAAGAGGCGCGTCTACCAGGTAGTCGAATTGCGGAGCCCCAACTCCAATGCAATCCGATGAGGGGGTAAGACGCCGAGGCAATACCAGACCTTGGGGGCTGGGTTGTCGGTCTAGAAGGTTGAATCCTTCGGATTGTCATCTCAACGGAGATGGAGCGCTTCTGGAGAAATACCCTTTCTTCCTGCCCGCTCGCACCCTCTATCTGTCTCCCAATTTATTACTTTATTTATTCAGGATTACTCCATTCGCGATTATGGGAGGTGAAGGGAAGTGAACGCATTAAATGTCGCAAAATTTGGCGGCACGAGTGTAGCCGACTACACAGCTATGTCTAACTGTGCAGCGGTGATTAAAGGGAATTTGAACACTCGACTGGTAGTGATTAGCGCTTGTTCTGGCGTGACAAACCTACTGGTTGAACTGGCAAATGGTGTTGCCAATGACAGGCAGCAGGAAGTGCTGACAAAACTGCACGATATTCATTTCAGCATTCTGAAACAGCTCCCGGAAGCGCCGGCAGTTGCATCAGGTGTGAATGCAATTCTCGATGAAGTAGCAACACTCTCTGCGGCGGCAGAAACTTCTCCTTCAGATAAAATTACCGACGCTCTCGTTGCTTGTGGCGAGTTGATGTCGACTCATATTTTTACCCACCTGTTGAACGACAAAGGCATCAATGCTGTTCGCGCAGATGTCCGCGATGTGCTGAAAACCGACAACGTGTTTGGTAAAGCCACCCCGGATTTGATTGAAACAGCGCACCACGCTGAAACCGTGCTAACGCCGTTGTTTGAAGACAAAGTTGTTGTGACGCAGGGCTTTATCGGCTCTGACGCACAAGGCAACACCACCACACTGGGTCGCGGTGGCAGTGATTACAGCGCAGCGCTTCTGGCTGAAGCCGTAAAAGCAACGTCACTGGAGATCTGGACCGACGTTCCGGGTATCTACAGTACTGACCCTCGCGTCGCCCCAGCAGCAAGCCCTATCGATGAAATCAGCTTCAGTGAAGCGTCAGAGATGGCAAACTTCGGCGCGAAGATCCTGCACCCGGCGACGCTTATCCCGGCAATGCGTCAGGACATTCCTGTGTTCGTGGGCTCATCTAAAGCGCCTGAACAAGGCGGTACCTGGATTCGTCATCAGGCAGAGAAGTCTCCGCTTTTCCGCGCGTTGGCACTGCGTTGCAACCAGACCATGGTGACGCTCACCAGTCTGAATATGTTCCATGCTTATGGCTTTCTGGCGGAAGTGTTCAATATTCTGGCTAAGCACAAAGTATCGGTCGATCTCATCACCACGTCGGAAGTCAGTGTTTCTCTGACACTGGATCAAACCAACACCAAAGGTGGTGCGCCTAAATTGCCTGAAGCGGCAGAGCAGGAGCTGGCTGCACTTTGCAAGGTAACCGTCGAGCAAGACATGTGTCTGGTCGCGCTCATTGGTAACCACATGAGCGAATCAAAAGGTGCAGCAGCCAAAATCTTCAGTGCGCTGGAAGACTACAACCTGCGTATGATTTGTTATGGCGCAAGCAACCACAACCTCTGCTTCCTGACCAGCACGTCAGAATCTAAAGAAGTTGTCCGCGCGCTACACAAAGAGTTGTTCGAAGATTAATGTCTTCTTCTGTGGATACGAAAATGGCGCTCACTGAGCGCCATTTTTCTTTTTACTATCTTATACCAATCGTAGTAAA
>NZ_LASY01000137.1:0-8942 GCF_000973155.1 Grimontia sp. AD028
GCTGCCCGAAGGGTTCTGCTCTAAGCGTTTTATGCTTTGTTGAGGTGTATTTGCTTAGAATGACTAGGCGGCACACACCTCGCCGCGCCTAAAACGCTTACAGCTAGAACAAAATTTAACCACCAAAGGTCAGCAGCCCCTAGCATCCGCTGGCAGTGTCGAGACCGCCCAGACAGTAGTATTTAATTTCGCTGTATTCATCGAATCCGTGACGGCTGCCTTCGCGCCCAAGACCTGATTGTTTCATCCCGCCGAAGGGAATAGGGTGTCCCGTCATCTTGACGCTATTGACGCTGACCATGCCGAACTCAAGGCCCCGCATTAACTTCCAGATATTGCGAATATCGTGGCCATAGATATAAGCCGCCAAGCCGTATTCAGTGTCATTCGCGGACTCAATCAAGACGTCCAAATCGTCATAGGCGAGCACACCCGCTACTGGGCAGAAGTTTTCCTCGCGGAATACCACCATCTCAGGTGTGACGTTGGTGAGTAGCACTGGGATAAAGAAATTCGCCCCAGGCACTTTCTTGTGGCTCGTGGCAATCAAGGTCGCGCCTTTCGCGAGTGCGTCATCTACCAGCATTTGAGCTTTCTCGGCTGCCTGAGAATTGATGAGAGGGCCAATGTCCGTGGTTTTCTGCATACCGTTCCCCACGCGGAGCTTTTGCATCTCGGTGGCGAAGGCATCGATAAATGCATCGTAATGTTGACGAGGTACATAGATGCGATTCGCCGCCAGACAATCCTGCCCGGAGGTTTGGAACTTAGCATCAATCGCCGCTTTAGCTGCCTGCTTGATGTCCATGTCTGGCAGCACAATGAAGGGGGCATTTCCGCCCAATTCCATCGAACACTTTTTCACTGTGTTTGCACTTTGTTGAAGCAGCAACTTCCCGACCCTTGTTGAGCCGGTAAAAGAGAGCGCTTTGACCTTATCTGACGCACACAGCACTTCAGAGATCATTGGTGCATCGCCAGTGACGACATTGAATACGCCAGCTGGAATACCTGCGCGCTCGGCCAATTCAGCCAAAGCGAGGGCAGAAAAAGGGGTTTCGTTTGCGGGTTTCACCACCACAGTACAACCAATCGCGAGTGCCGCCGCAGCCTTTCGCGTGATCATCGCGTTGGGGAAATTCCAGGGTGTGATGAGGGCAGCGACGCCAATAGGTTCACGCAATGTAGCCAATTGTGCGTGCGGTATATGGCTTGGCATCGTTTCGCCATATGCACGTTTAGCCTCTTCAGCAAACCAACTGACAAAGGAAGCGCCGTAATCGATTTCTCCGCGAGCCTCATCGAGGGTTTTGCCTTGCTCTAGCACCATCAAATGCGCGAGATCTTCACGGTTATCGAGTAACAAGTCGTGCCAAGCCATCAACTTAGTGGCACGGTTTTCTGCGGATAGCGCGCGCCATTTTTTGAACGCTTTGTCTGCGGCATTAATAGCGCTATCTATCTGCGATTTTCGAAGTGCGGTGACGTAACCAATCACGTCTTCATCGGCTGGATTGGTGACTGCGATGTCTTTGTTACCTGCGACCCACTTACCATTGATGTAGGCGAGTTGGCGGAACAGGCGTGCGTCACGTAAGTGGTTGAGCACGGCATCCGTCGCTTTCCCATCATGAGGCAAATTCAATGCGGCCATACGTTGACCTCCCAAAGCAAAATGATGTTCTCAGTAGAACTTTAAGCCAGCATTTGGGAATGGGTTTTCTGTATAAGGGGGGCTGTGGTTGGTGATTTTTCGGATTTTCAGCCGAAAACTTAGTGTTTTTTCTGTGGTGGTTGTAAGTGTCTGAAAAGAAATAGTATTCAATGACGGTTATTCGACAAGGTTGTCGTCGATATCGTGTGATTGCGGTGTTTGTTTGATGGTTTTGGTAACGATGTAGGTGTAGTAGCGCTCTATGCCTAAATCTGACATCAGCCAGCTATCAATCAGGCGTTGGTACTGGTCGATGTCTTTTGCCATGACACGGATGATGTAATCTACTCCACCGCCTGTGGCAAAACAATCTGCTACTTCTGGGCAATCCTGCATGGTTTGTTCGAAACGCTGGAAACTGGTTGCATGGTGCTTGCCGAGTGTCACCTCGACCATCACAGGTGTTTTTTTGGCAAAGATGTCGGCATTGATTTTAGCGCCATAGCCTTCAATGATGCCTGCTTCTTCAAGGCGTTTAACACGTTCCCAGCAAGGGCTGACCGACAAGTTTATGGATTCTGCGAGATTGGATTTAGTGATCCTTCCATCTCTGGATAAGATTTGCAGAATTTTGATGTCATATCGATCAAGCTTCATCCATTACTCCCAGAAAAATAAAGAAAACCACGCTTATAAGCGTGGCATATAGACAGGGGTGGAAGCGAGTTTTATTCGACAGTTTTGGCGATAACCGCAAAAGTATCGCCGATACTGATGTTCGAGACGTGCCGTCTGGCCGCCAGAATGCCTTCAGTGGTAGCGCGATAATAAGCAGGTGTTTGTCCTGTTCGCTCGGTGGAATAAATTCGTGCAATCAGGTCGCCTTCTTTGATCTCATCACCCAGACTTACACACATTTCCAGAATGCCGTTGTGTTCACTTTGTAGGTATGCGTCTTTGTCTGGAATTTCCAGCGAGACGGGTTCACATGGCGGATCAATATAGTTTTTCTGCAAGATACCGCTGTAAACCAGAAAGTTGTGGATGCCACGATCTGCTATCGCGATGGTGTCGGGTGTGGTGGTGCCACCGCCGCGAAGTTCTGTGGTGACGAACACCTTACCGTTGGATTCGACAGCGGTATCGTAAAGCTTGGTGGGGTCCATTTCCTCCATGTAGAAGGTATAAGGCGCGCCAAACAAACGCGCTCCCTCAAAGCACCGAAATTCCTGCGCTTTGTTCTTTAGACGATGTGCTGCAGCAAAGGGGATGATGTCTAATGTTTTGCCGCCAGAATGAATGTCTAATGCCGTATCACACATGGGGATCAGATGACGGGTGAAATAATCCGCCATGCGTTCAGTCATTCCACCATAGGGATGACCGGGAAAGGCACGGTTCATATTGCCATTATCAATCGGAGAAACCCGCGCTGACGCTTGAACTGCTGGCGCATTCATCATTGGGATGATGATGACCCGTCCCAGAATTTGTTTCGGCTTGAGCTTACTGGTGAGCTTTAACAGCGAGGTGATTCCCTCGTATTCATCGCCATGATTACCGCCGGTCAGAAGCGCAGTTTGTCCATCTCCGTTTTTAATGACGGTGATGGGTGTCATTATCGCGCCCCAAGCCGAGTCGTTGTGGGAATAGGGAAGTTTCAGAAATCCATGCTGTACGCCGTCGGCATCAAAATCGACAGTGGCAGATACTGAACTTGGCGGAAGTTTCGGCATAACAGATCATCCCGATTTTTTGAATCAATGCTTAATGAATAGCTGTCGCGGGAAGTCACAGAGTGTCTCAGCGCCGTGTTTTGTGATCACGATGCTCTCTGTGGTCTCCATTCCCCAATCATCCATCCACAATCCGGGCATAAAATGGAACGTCATGCCTTCTTTCAATACCGTGTTGTCGGTTGGACGCAGGCTCATGGTTCTTTCGCCCCAATCAGGTGGATAACTAAGTCCGATAGGGTACCCACAGCGCGAACCTCCGCGGTCAAAGCCGTATTTTTCCATTGTGGCATTCAGCGCCGCCGCAATATCACCGCAGGTGTTACCGGGCCTGGCGACTGCCATACCGGCCTCCAAGCCTTCATTGAGCGCGTCATTGGCACGTTTGAAGTGGTCTTCCGGCTCACCGAGATAGATGGTGCGGGAAAGTGGGCAGTGGTATCTGCGATGAACCCCCGCCATTTCGATAAAGGTGCCTTCACCGGATTTGAATGGCCTGTCATCCCAGGTCAAATGAGGCGCTGATGCGTCTACACCGGAAGGCAAAAGCGGTACAATCGCAGAGTAGTCACCAAAGTGGCCATCATGTCCCATGACCGCATGTTTGTTGATTTCCGCGACAAGAATATGTTTTGGCAGCCCGGGCTCAATAAGTTCGAAAGCCACGCGATGCATGTTTTCCACAATTCTTGCTGCAGCGCGCATGTAGTAAAGCTCTTGGTCTGATTTTTCTGCGCGGCACCAATTCACTAGCCCTGTTGCATCCGCAAAGGAGGCATTAGGAAGATTTTCCTGCAGAGATTCATAGGCTGTGGCACTGAAGTAGTAGTTGTCTTTCTCCACCCCGATACGGCCTCGGTCCCAAAGCTTTTCATACAAAACAGCGTTGGCGAGATATTCCATCGGATGGAGGGGAGGGTTCATCACATAGTGGTCGGGATAGCCGACAACACTCTCGTGGCTCATGTAGACAGTACGCCGAGCGCCATTGGCATCCTGATTTCTTCCAAACCATAGTGGCTCGCCGGCATGGCCAATAACGACACATTGAGGAACGTAAAAAGACCAACCGTCGTAACCCGTTAGCCACGCCATGTTTGAAGGGTCGTGAATGATGAGTAAATCCAATTCACGCTTTTCCATGGCCGCACGAACTTTTGCCAGCCGGACGCTGAACTCATCAAGCGTAAAATTAAGCACAACGTCACTCATGCCCCATGCTCCTTTTGGTACCGCCCATACAGGACGAACGTTGACATACAGAGTCATCGCCAGTTATCGCTATGGGTCTTGTTGGGGCGACTTATCGCTCAGACCAGATAACTGTTTTGCCTCTCAGCTTTGCGCTACCCGTTTTCATTTTTGCTGTGCGGGTGCGCTGCTAGTTTTGTCACCTTTCTCTATTGCTATGTAACGCAAGTTGTTTGCATCTCATTACTTACACTTACACCACTGTTCAAAAAACAGTCAATAATAAATTACTCAATAGTTTGTGCTTATGAGCATTAATCGTAGCTCGACACGGCTGAAAATCTGGGCTTCTCATTATTGATACGTGACTGCGGAATTTCTGATCTTTGCAATCAATCGATAAAAATTAGAGCGAACTTTTATCGAACTCGATACGGTTCAAAGATATAGCAGATAAAATTCGATACTATCCTTGCTTTTGCAGCTTTCTGAACTGATGGAGCGAATGCCAATGTTGAATTGCTAATCACCTTAAATTTATGCCTTTGTTTTTATGCTTAATTTTATTTGGTGATGACGCGGTCCATCATGGTGAGCTTTGTTATTGTTCTGTCTACGCCCATGCTTGTCCTTTGATACGTCGTTGATCGCCAAACACGGAGCCTAAGATGGAAAAACTCCCCGGCGGTCGAGATGGTATTTATCGGGTTCGCAATCAAGTAATCCGACCTACTAATAAAACGACCCAGACGATTCATAGCCTCTTGAACCACCTTCATCTGCAAGGCTTTCATCAGTGTCCTAAACCCATTGCGCTTGACCATGAACATGAAACGGTCAGTTTTGTTGAAGGTCAGGTTTATAACTATCCGCTTATAGGCAATATTGCATCTAAACAGGCGTTAACAAGTGCGGCAAAGTTACTGAGACAAATGCACGATGCGTCTGCTTCTTTTGTCGATAGTTTGAAAGGGAATGAAACCTGGGTGCTCCCAGTACGCAAACCAACTGAAGTGATTTGCCACGGCGATTACGCGCCATACAACCTCGTTCTTAATGGGCAAGAAGTAGTGGGCGTTATTGATTTTGATACCGCCCACCCTGCACCGAGAGTCTGGGATTTAGCCTATGCGATCTATTGTTGGGCACCTTTTAAGACCCATGAATTCGATAAAATGGGGACATTGGATCAGCAGATCGCCCGAGCGGGCATGTTCTGCAAAGCATATGGTGCGACCCAAGATATGTTAATTAATTTGCCTGATGTCATGATCGAAAGATTGCAGGCTTTGGTTTCGTTTATGCGAGAAGAAGCAGAAAAGGGGAACGAGGCATTTCAAAAGAACTTAGAAGATGGGCACCACTTAGCCTACGAGAAAGATATTCAATATATTTCTCAAAATAAACAAATGTTTTTAACTGAATTGACGAAATAAATTAACTATTGGCATGTAATGTCATTGACGGCGATGTCTATTTAAATAGCCTCGCTGTTGGTGTTTCTGATTGGTTGCGAATAATTAATTTTATTAACAGTAAGAAAAATTCTTTTCGTTGAATTAATATTAAATTTCCATCTATTTTCAATTGAGAGCATTTAATCCGACATATATAATCCGACATCTTTTTTGGCCTTGAACCGAGAACCAATTCATCAATATGTGGAAACTGCCTTCTTTAAGGTCTTGTTACGATACCTATGTTCGTGACATCTCAATCGTCTTCCTGCTTCTGCTCCCTCTGACCATTTGTAACGCGATTTCGATATTTGTAGGCCATTTTTTGAACTTTGCGGCAATGCCTGATATTGCGCAAAAGTTTTTCTACTTTTCAAATTTGCTGATTGGAATATATCCAACAGCACTTTGCATTATTACCACTTATTATTTATCGACGAAGCATAATGTTAACCCTATGGTTGTGGTGCCTTATTCGTTGGTAATGTTTATTGCGATTTCTCTGTCCAATGGGTTAGTAGCTGACAATGGCTTGCCGAATAATCCGCTTGTTGCTTTGTTAACTGCGATAGTTGCTGCTATTTGCTGTGTTTCTGCACGAATATATCCACTCGACCCATCGCGACTTGATTTTGTTAGTGCGCTTTATAAGCAAGCGGCTCACTTTTTCGGCTTTCTGCTGTTGACCATATTTTTTAGCCGCGTGACAGGCAGCATCATGCAAAGCTCGACGCTGTTTAAAGATTATCTCAGCTTAGATCCGCTCACGTTTGCTGGTGGCTTGGCGTATCAGTTTGTCTTGGGCCTTTTGGGGTCTGTGGGGATCAATGGTCATAACTTTCTGTTTCGCGCCAAACAGCAACTGTTCGAAGACACTCAACAGAACATTGCGGCGTGGCAGTTTGGTGAAGAACCACTGAATATTCTTAGCCAGGGTTTTTATGATGCGTTTCTGGCCATCGGCGGTTCGGGCAACTCGCTAAGCCTGCTTTTATGTATCCTGTTTTTTTCCCGAGAGAAAAGGCACATTGCGTTGGCGCTTTCAGCGCTACCGTTGGTGATGTTTAACATTAATGAATTGCTGTTGTTTGGTTTGCCAATCATCTTTAACCCGACGCTGATTTTGCCGTTTGTTCTGGTACCCATGGCAAGCTTCATTCTGGTTTACAGTGTTATGGCCTTGGGATTAGTTAACCCTGTTAGCACGATTGTTGATTGGATGACGCCGCCATTCTTGAGTGGATATTTGGCCACCCAAAACAGCCTTGCAGGTACAGCACTCCAGATTGTTGTGATTGCGCTAGGTGTGTTGATTTACCGTCCTTTCTATCTGAACTATGCGGGCAAAAGCTCCACAGACAGTAAAGGTATTCTCCGCAAGATGGAAATTGAACGCAGTACCCTGAAATCATTCTTGGGGGATGTGAATCAGTCGATGGGGAGCTATATCAGCAAACATGAAGTCAGCCAGCGCATCAGCAAAATGATGAATCGCGGCGAGTTCGTCATGTACTATCAGCCTCAAGTTAACGTGAAAGACAGCACTCACTTAGCATTTGAGTCTCTTATTCGATACCGTGATGAACATGGAAACATGATACCTCCGACTTTCATCAACGACTTCCAGATGTTGGGTGCGATTAAGCAACTGGATGGGATGGTGATCGATCTCGTGTTAGCGGATATGAAGACTTTGCCTTTACTAGAACGCTGTAAGGTGGGAGTGAACATTTCCGCAGAGTCGATTTCAGACAGAGATATTGTCGATAGCATTGCAGAGAGGCTGCATTACTACAAAATTCCAGCAACTTCCTTGGAAATCGAGATTACAGAAGAAGCCCTTCTTGAAGACCATGAACTGATCAGCCGCAACATTGATGCGCTGCAACGCCTTGGCGTGAAAGTCGCGATTGATGACTTTGGATCTGGTTATGCGTCTTTCCCTCACTTGCTGAAATACAACTTCGACAAGGTGAAACTGGACCGTTCTTTGTTGCTGAACGTGAAAGAAGAAAGAGGGCAAAACCTCTATCAACTGTTAGCCAAAATCAGTGAAGTAACAGGTTGTGCATTGGTTGCTGAGGGCATAGAAACTGAAACGGAAAAAACGTTCGTAGAAAGCTGTGGCATTGATATCTGCCAGGGATTCTATTTCTCTCGCCCATTACCGCTTGATGAAGCTATTGCCTGGTCTAAGGAGCACACAGAGGCGACTGAGGGCAAAACAATACAATCCGTTGAGTGATAAAAAAGAAGGCCGCGATAAACGCGACCTTCTGCTATTTAGGATATTGATTATTTGAAATCGAGAAGTTCTACTTCGAATATCAGGGTTGAACCTGGTTTTATCGAACCTGCTGACATATTGCCGTAAGCCAGCTCGGCAGGGATGAAGAAGCGCGTTTTACCGCCTTTCTTCATCAATTGAACGCCTTCGGTCCAACCTTTGATAACTTGGTTTAAACCGAACTCGATGGGGTCGCCACGTTGGACTGAACTGTCGAACACTGAACCATCAAGTAGGGTGCCGTGATAATGCACTTTTACGCGAGAAGAGGCAGTCGGTTGCTCATCTCCTTCACCTTCTTCCAAAACCAGATACTGCAATCCAGAATCAGTAGTGATCACGCCTTCTTCCTTGGCATTTTGGGCCAGAAACTCCGCACCGATTTTCTTGTTTTCTTCAGCCGCTTTCTTTGACTTTTGGCGGATAAGGATGATGAAAACAACCATCACGAGGATGACGAGGGGTAAAGCAAAATCCATTGTAACTCTCTCAGTTGATGACCTGGCTGCGCCAGTGGGTAGCATTCATTATTCAAAACTCAGTAACGAATTGGAATACATAGGCTTGTATCTTTATACCCAAACAGCCTGAAGATGCAGGATTCAGCGAGATTGACT
>NZ_LASY01000138.1:0-15860 GCF_000973155.1 Grimontia sp. AD028
GCTTAACTGATCGGCATTAGCCATTTGGCAGCTTTTTTTTTCCGAAGCCTGCAGTTAGTGCAGTTTCAGGGACGGGCGAAGTACGCGGTTGATGCGGCTAACTACCATCATCAAACCGGTTTTAATCACCCCGTGCAGCGCGATCTGGTGCATTCGGTATAAAGAAATGTAAACCACACGCGCCAGTCGGCCTTCTACCATCATCGAACCACGGGTCAGGTTACCCATCAGGCTACCTACGGTAGAGAAGCGGCTCAGAGAAACCAGCGAACCGTGATCTTTGTAGATGTATGGCTTCAATTCACGGTCAGTCACTTTCGCCACAATGTTCGAGAAACAACGACTTGCCATCTGGTGTGCTGACTGTGCACGAGGTGGAACCATAGTACCGTCTGGTTGCTCACACGCTGCGCAATCACCGATAACAAAGATGTCTTCGTCACGTGTAGTTTGCAGCGTTGATTTCACCACCAATTGGTTGATGCGGTTAGTTTCAAGACCTGCGATGTCTTTAAGGAAATCTGGCGCTTTGATACCAGCTGCCCACACCATGATTTGGGCTGGGATCTTGTCGCCGTCTTTGGTGACCAGTCCATCTTCGTCCGCTTTGACAACCATGGTCGCCGTTCGAACGTTCACACCCAGCTTAATCAGTTCTTGCTGTGCAGCACCAGAAATGCGTGGCGGCAATGCAGGAAGAATACGCTCACCAGCCTCAACCAGAGTAACGTTCAGCTTAGAACTATCCAGATCCTGGAAACCATAGTTGTGCAGCTCTTTGATGGCATTGTGCAGTTCAGCAGAAAGCTCAACACCTGTTGCACCGCCACCAACAATCGCAATGTCAACGGTACCGTTACCGGATTTCGCATGCAGCTTCAGGAACTCATTGTTCATTTCGTTACGGAAACGGCGCGCCTGTTCTGGGCTATCCAGGAAGATACAGTTGTCACGAACACCGGCAGTGTTGAAGTCGTTTGACGTTGAACCGATAGCCATCACCAGAATGTCGTAGCTCAGTTCACGTTCAGGCATCAGCAGCTCACCGTCTTCTTCGTCGTGCAACGCCGCCAGTTTGATGGTTTTGTTATCACGATCGATGCCGGACAGACTACCGAGTTGGAAATCGAAATAGTGGTTTTTTGCGTGGGCGCGGTAGCTGATTGCATCCACACCTTCGTCGAGGGAACCGGTCGCAACTTCATGCAGAAGCGGCTTCCAGAGATGACTTGCTTTACGATCAACAAGAGTGACCTTGGCGCGTCCTTTACGTCCAAGTGTGCGTCCTAGTTTGGTTGCCAATTCGAGGCCACCAGCACCGCCACCGACTACAATAATTTTGGTCACGATTACTTCCTCACCATGATTTAAATACGAAAAAATTGGGCTACATCCCGCGAAGACAGAATCGCGTGATGAAAGAAAATGTGTTTAAACAACCTTCGTATTCGGTCGATTATAAATATCGCTTGGAGAGGTAAAGAGCTTTTGTTTTCAACGTTATAAACGCGCATTGTTGTTTATTTTATGTTGCACGCCGACACCCGCATTTTTATGACATGGTGCTCATTTTTTGTTGAAACCATTATACAGGTCACTTGATCTCAATCAATTTTTAAATCCCTAAATCCACACTAAATGCAGCGAAAATAGGCGAGACTGATGAGTTTTGCGCCAATTGATAACATGGCTGATACAAAAAGAGCACCAACCTTAGCAGCTGATGCTCTGTAATCCCTACAAACCAAATGTTACGCGTCTTTAAACGCTTTCATTGCCTGCAGGTGATGGGAGATGCTTTTAAACTTATGCGTCTGTGTGTCGTCCCAGACGATGTCATAATACGGGCTCAACACTTCTTCGGAACGGGTGTTATCCAAGATTTCATCTTCTTTCGACAATACCACCATACAACGTCCAGCGTTTTTGGCTCGGAAGCTCTCAACACACTTGGTCGCAATATCAGCATACTCTTCAGGACGATCGATTCGACCTTCCATGTTTTCTTCCGGGAACAGGTTCGGATTGAAGATGACTTGTTTGATGCCACTGAGAAAGCCGATTCGTTCTGACCAGAAGCCACCAAGCCCCACACCACAAATCAGTGGTGATTTGTCTCCAGACATTTCCATTTGCTTGCTCACTTCCTTAAGAAGGTGCTGCATGTCGTGCTTAGGGTGAAGTGTGCTGTAGTTGATGAAGCGAACGTCTGGGTCAATAAACTGCAGTTGCATGACCTTTTCGTGGTTTCCGGGGCTGTTTGAATCAAAGCCGTGAAGATAAATAATCACTAAAAGTCCCTCTCACTCTTCGCTGGTGTTCCCAGCTTTTAATCTGTTTATACCCAAACAAGTTATCCGCGTTGAAATGCAGTAAACCAAGGCACTGTTGACCTTGTGCGGTCAAACAACTTGGGTACCAAAATACTATCACCCAATCACGCACATTATTAAGGGTTAAGACCGAAAGACGGGTACGGCTCAAGGTTTTGAGACGAATTGGCGATTCTGACATTCCATCAGTTAAGGACGGCGGTGATATCTTCACTGTAAGAGGCCAATTTCTGGCGCATCGCCTTTCGCTGACTCTCAGTTAGGTGGCGATCCAAACGCTGCAGCAATTCATATCGTCTAGCCAGATACAACGCCATATCATTCTTGTGCTGCTCACTTTGGAACGCGATGATGTTAGCAAAGTAATCATCGATACGGTCGCCAAGATTCGGGTCTTTGCGATTCATCAGAATGCCTTCGAGCTCGCCCATAAGTCCATCGCGGATACTGTAAAACACTGGACGCATTTCGATCTGGTAACTGGCCATCTCCAAAAACTGCTTTTTTTGCTTGGCATTGACAGACTTCACCCAGAACTCTGCACGCTCGATAAGCCGTTCCTGTCTTCGAGAGTACTGCTCATCCAGGCTTCCTTCATTCGCTTTCTCGACGGCTTCTTCAATATTTGTGTTGAGGATGTCGAGCCAGGCCTGAGCCTGCTCATCGCTGAGCGAGGAGATTAGATTGACCAGCGCTGGCGTGAGTCCTTCCAAAGAAGCTTGAATGCGATCATTAATAATGTGGTGATATTCGCCTATCTGAGAGTAAGAAAGCGGCTTCGCCATATCAGCTTCAAGTTGGTTTAGCAGAGCCTGAATTTTAGGCAGTTCGTTTTGGCGGTGCCATTCGTGGAAAGCTTCCAAATCGGCATCCAGCTGTTTTTGCTGGGCTGATGTGGTATCGACATAGTCAGAAAGGTAGTAATCAATCCAGAACGGCAGTGTGTTGTAGGCAAACTGATTGGTGCAGGCAGAAAGCATGAATACAGCGGCCAACGACAAAAGAAAATGCCTAACTGAAGATTTGCTGAATGTCATTTCCGTGATTCCCCCGCGGCTTTTTCAAACTGCCATATGCCCTTCCGCTTTCGTTAAAAAGAAGGCGCTTCTCTCGCGATAAATCTCGCCACCGTACAGTTCAAAGCCGAGCGCATACCAAAGGGCACCCAAATAATTTGCAACAGGTAGCCATTGTCTGCAGGCGTGCTGCCAGTCAACAACAGAATCTATACGTCTAATTTGACAGTATCGATTGACCAAGGTTTCAAGATCTAGTCCATTTGCGAGAGAGGTCATCACTAAATCCATGGCTGGGTCGCCAAACGCGGCATACTCCCAATCTATGACTTTGATTTCACCATTTTCCTGGCAGATAAAGTTGTAGTAACCCAAGTCGTAGTGGCAAGTAGCAAGCGGCAAGCCTGAGGTAAATCGATGTTTCTGGAAGTGCTCATGAACCGCAATCAATGAATCATTCAACGGGCTTGCGGAAAGATTGCTGAAATACACCAATCCTTTATCAAAAGGATCAAACGTATTAGAAAGCGGTGGCAACTCATGGACCTTAGCCTGAAGCGTCGCTGCGATGTCCAACGAAGCCTCTGTCATCGTCTCGCCTTCAATCCAGGGATTCAGTAACCCCTCCAGATATCGTTTTACTGGCGGGACGGTCAAACCTACTTTTGATGCTAAGTTTAAGGCTTCAAATTCATTATCACGGCTTAAGCCAAATGCCTTTGCGGACGCTGCTTCTGGTCGCCAGACAAATTGACAGCCATCTTCCGCAGTCAGTTTCATGCAGCGGTTACTTAACCCGCCCTCAAGAAATTCTGCCTGCTCAATAATAAAATCAGGCCGCAGTCTTTCAATGACTGCGGCCTTCTCTTTTTCATCAGCTAAAAGCAATGATTACCATCCAATCAGAGACTTAGACTGCTTCTTGCGGATTTCGGTTTCGTCAGCCCACTCGATAAGGCCCGTTTCCAGATCCATCAGGCGCATGGTCATTTTGTAGTAGACGTCTTTGTCGCTGCCGTCTTGCTTGTTGATGCTCGACAGGTTGCCATACAACATGTATTGCGCACCAACCATTTTACCGAATTGGATAGCAGTACCTGGGTTCACCAGTGCATCGTTGTTTTGGAAATCTAACTGTTCACGTACAGCTTCAACGCGGGTCATGTCAACAAAACGGAATTTGCCAGAGTTAATCAAACGAGTGCTGATAGTGTCAGTGATTGATTCAGTATCAATGTGCTCAGCGGTTTTGTTTTTGATTGACTCAACAAACACGATTGGACGTTCGTTGCGGGTGATAAAAGATACAGAGCCAGAGGACAGCATGCTGTCTGTCATCTCAACCGCTATCTTCTGCAGATCGGTCGAGCCGAAGTCAATCGTTGTGGTTTCCACTTCCTGAGCATCGCCATAGCTCACCTGCTTGGCACATCCTCCCAAGATAAGTGCAGCTGCACCCATTAGCACAATTAGGCTTTTCTTCATTGCTTTACCCATTTCGTTATAGTCACTGAATATTTCTGAGCGAGACTCGGAAGTTCTTCGCATCCGGGTTTAACGCCACACCCTGAAGTGTCACTGAATCGCCACCGTAAACAATAAACTGGCGCCACGGCGACTTGCCGCTATCCACTTCCAAGCCCTGTGCGTCATACCAGTTAAAACGGTACTGCAGGTTCTGGGACTCATCACTCTTATTGGTCACCATCACCTGCGCCAGCAGTCGCTCGTTCACGATACTGGTTTTCGCATTGCCAAATTCGAGGTTCTTCGCCAACACCGAATTTCCCAACACCACATTTTGGTTACTGCTATCAATGCTGATCCCAGCGGTGTCGTTCGCACAACCTGCCAGCAACATGCTTGCTGATAACAGAACTGCTGCATATTTCATCATATGCCTCCTAATATCCCCTGCCAATGAACCACTTGACCGCCCTGTCTGGATAGCCAAACTAACGTGGTTTTTCCTGATTCTATGGTTACGTTAATAGATTGTCCGTCAGTATTCACTGTGTGCTGACCTGAAGAATAAAACCCGCTGTAAACGCCTGCACTTTCAGGGAGCGTCTGCCAGCTTCTGGTATCCGGTTGCTCACTCAACACATTAAAGATGTTGACGACGAGATTGCCAATACCGCTATCATCTTTTTCAGTCAGAGACTTGCGCATCTCGTTTTTTGCCACAACACGCAAAATCTGACGCACCGCCATCGCCGGCATAGCTTCACTTAATGCATTCTGTGCCATGCCATTCACGTTCGCCAATTGTGCTGGTTTGACTGTTTGCCCATCCACACTGAATGCCTTCTGGGGAGCTGCAGTATACGAACGGTAATAGGGCAAACTCACCGTATGGGCTTCAAGATAGCCCTGACTATCAGACAACCACAATGGCAAACGCCAGAAATCACGGGCATTCACCACGCCTTGTTCATTTAATACGACCAACTGCCCTTTCGATCTGTCCGGACGTTGATACTGGCCATATTTTTTCTCAAGCAATCTCAATTCATCGCGACGTCCCTGACGCAAAGCGACGCGCATCGCGGCATCCGCGATATATGCGTTGTCAGGTTCCACCGCTAAAGCACGATTGTAATCAATGAATGCGCCGTTCAGGTTGCCTTCCGCTTCATAGAGCAATGCTGAGAGGTAAAACAGGTAACCATTTTGTACCGAGCCTAACAGCTTGCCTGCAGGAGGATATTTCGCCAACACTGCACCGACATTGTCGTCGATGCCATTCTGTGTTGCCGTGTTTGACGCGTTTTGAAGCTCACTGTCTCGCAGTCTTTTCGCTCGCTCCTGAACCTGATTTGCGCGACGTGCCTCAACCAATGCACCTTGAAGATTGTTTTCTTTTAGGTAATTCAGCATCAAATACAGATGAAGAAAGCCAAGCTCATAATCCGGCGGCATGTAGGTGAGCATGTTGTCGTTGGTCACCAATGCGCCTATCTGATCGACGCCTTTAGAAAGCTGGATAATCGCTTTGTCTTGTTCTGCCGTTGCAGCTAGATCTGCTTGTTCAAGTGCGGCTTTACTCTGTTCGAGGTCGCCAGCAAGCAGTGCCAAGCGTCCTTTTTCCATGCCATCCAGAATCTCACCGTCGGGTGAATCAGGGAGTTGCTCCAACGCCTGCTGATACTCCCCCCTAGCCACCAGCGCATGCGGCTGTTGCAACGCAGCGGAGTAGTGACTGAATAACGCCTGTGCTGAAAGATTGGCGCATCCGACCAGACTGAGTCCCAGACTGAATGCCACCAATTTCTTTGAAAATGACGAATTGGCTCTGCGCTTACCAGCGAGAGCCAAGAAAGGCTTTTTAATCATTAACCGATCAGCATTGGTCCTAGAGGACGGCCACCAACCAGGTGCATGTGAATGTGGTAAACCTCTTGGCCACCGTGGTTATTGCAGTTCATGATCAGACGGTAACCGTCTTCTGCGATGCCTTCATCAGCCGCCAATTTTCGCGCCACAGTAAACATGCGGCCAAGTGCCAGTTCATCTTCCGTTTCAACGTCGTTCACGGTTGGGATCAACTTGTTTGGAATGATCAGGATATGACTTGGAGCACGAGGATTGATGTCTCGGAAGGCAGTAACAAGGTCGTCTTGGTAAACCACGTCAGCCGGGATTTCCTTACGAATGATTTTACTGAATATGGTTTCTTCAGCCACGGGCAACTCCAAATGAATCGGTTACAGAGCTGTAAGTATGCTAGAGACAAAGAGTTTGGGCAATAATGAACAGTGTTTTTTATCGTAGATAGTTGCCTCTACCTCAATTCTTCACTTTCCGTAACAATTTCATACCAACTGAGAAACAGCTTTCAGCTTCAGTTATCAACCCCTAGCTGTTTATTAACCACTCTCTCAACAAATTTGCGTCTCACTTCAAAGGTTAGAAAGTATTGACCTTTTTAAGTTTAAAGTTTTTGAAATACTGGCGGATGACAAGAAAAGCGATGTGTTAGAACAGGGCTGACCTTCCCGTTACGAAGCAGGAAGCTCGGCATATAACTACAAGCAATAATACTAAGCGTGTTCCTTTTCTTTTTGCTAGAACGCGCGTTTCGGGAGGCATCGGTTAATCGCCGGTGGGAGGAATGTAAATGGCTAAAAAACGACAAAGCTCTGTGATTCGTCGGATGTATGCCGGCTTTGCGGTACTCGCAGTGAGTCTGGTGGCAACCAACACCCTTAACCTTAAAAGTTCTCAAGACATCCACGACCAGCTAGAAGTCGTCACCTCAGAAGCACTTCCCCTCGTCTCCTTATCTAACGAAGCCAGTGTTAGCCTTCTTGCCGCAGACAAAATATTCAAAGACTACCTGACCAGTACTAACGGCTCACAAAGCGAACAGGTATTGGAAAACTTTGAAGCAGCAAGACAGAAGTTCGATACGGCACTGAACAACCTCTACCAAGCCTCTTCCGGTGAGGCAGAGTTGGCTTCGCAATTGGAATCTCTGCGTGAGATCGAAAAACGTTACTTCTCTGAAGCATCGGTGGCGATTGGTAACTTCCAACGCCAGCAAACTGCAAAAGAAGAGGGTGTGACCGCCGCTCGTCAATTCCAGCGCATGAATACATCACTGGCTCTGGGTATGCAGGACTTCGTGGCAAATAACGGCTCCACGACGCTGAAAATCATTTCTAAAACCTACTTCAAAAAGCTTCAGGAAACAGAAACCCACACTTCCGACGCGTTAGCCAGCAACAAACTGGCCGATGTAGAAAAAGCCATGAACGGCAACCGCCGTAGCGTGAAGCAACTGAACTACTCTTTCCGTTCACTGACTTCACAGCTTCCAGAATTGAAAGAGAAATTCCAGAAAGACATCGATGCCTTTACCCGCGACGTGAGCCGAGAAGGTGGTGTCCTGGATCAGCACTATGCATACCTGGTTGCGACTAACGAGCTTTACACCAACATCGATAATCTTGCGTCAGAAGTTGACAGTGCGATGGACATTCTCGACCAGTTCCGCGGTCAAGCGGAAAACGTGATGTCCGCATCTATCGCACAAGCTAACGACACCTTCAAAAATGGTGTTCGCCAGACGATTTTTATTGGCGCGCTGATTCTGACAATCACTGTCTTCATTGGCTGGCACATTGCGCGAAGCGTTCGTAAGCCATTGAGCAGCACCCTAAACGTGCTGGAAGCCATCACTGAAGGCGACATGACCCAGCGCATCGAAGTGAAAGAACACAATGAATTTGGCCAGCTGGCAGATCACATCAACACCCTGGCCTCAAATCTTCAAGGCATTCTGCGACAGCTTCGCGACGCTGCAGAAGAGCAGGCTGAAGTTGCAGCTGCGAACCAATCCACCACGCAAACCGCAAAAGCTCAGCTTAATGAACAGCGTCAGCAAACCACCGCAGTCGCTGCGGCCATGACGCAAATGGAGCACTCAGTGCAAGACGTTGCAAACAGCGCGCGCCACACCATGGATAAAGTGATGGAAGTGAGCGATGCTGCGACGAAGGGCCGTGAAATCATGACCCGCAACATCAGCACGACCCACCAGCTTTCAAGCCGTCTGGATGATTCTGTTGCCGTGGTTTCCTCACTCCAAGAGATGACTGCGAATATCGAAACCATTCTGGACGTGATCAGCAACATCGCCGATCAAACCAACCTTCTGGCACTGAACGCGGCTATCGAAGCAGCACGTGCCGGTGAACAAGGGCGAGGCTTTGCGGTTGTGGCAGATGAAGTTCGCGTTCTGGCGAAACGTACATCCGACTCAACGTCTGAAATCGAAGAGATGATTAGCAAGCTGCAGACCCAATCAAGTCAGGCAGTGTTGGTGATGCAGGAATGCGTGGAAGAAATGAGTAACAGTGTTGCGCAGGCGTCTGACGCCAATTCTGCAATGGAAGAAATTGAAGCCATCATCATGATGATCAGCGACATGAGCAGCCAGATTGCGCAAGCCGCTTCCGAGCAAAGTACCACTTCTGCGGATATCGCTCGCAACGTTGAGCACATAAGCTTTATCGCCGACAGCAGCTATACCGCCATGCAGGACGTGGCTGGCGCGAGTGAGCGACTGGACCAACAAGCCGTTAACCAGAACGAACTGGTTCATCGCTTCACGGTGTAATTAAAATCTCCAAACAAGAAAGCGGGCTAATTGCCCGCTTTTTTATTGGTATCTACTTTCAGATACCCATCAACTTTCTAGTGATCGCTGATGCACTGATCGCTTCACAATGGCTGTTATTCACTCCTGACCATAATGGTGTGAAATCATCCCTGCCCTCTTTTTCTGCTGCCGCACGCAGTGGCCCCATTTCAATAGAAGCAAAAGGAAAGACCGGTGCTTTTTCGCTGATACAATCCAACGCAGCCATGGCGCCATTAATGATTCCCCGCGCCGGGCGGCCAGAAAACACATTGGTCAGCGCCGTATTTTTTGCTGCTTCAGACGTCAAAGCGCGACGGTGTAACGCCGAAGTGCTAGCTTCATCACTCAGCAAGTAGGCCGTACCAATCTGAACCGCATCTGCGCCGAAAGCCCGCGCCTGCACCACCTCATCGCGAATTGCGAGACCACCCGCCGCTATAACGGGCAAATTGATCGCATCGGCCACCTTGGGCAATAACTCCATGGTCGGCCGCTGAGAATCCAATGACTCAGTCAAAAACATTCCGCGATGCCCGCCCGCTTCAATACCCTGAACGATAACAGCGTCAGCGCCGTTGTCTTCCAACCATCGTGCTTCTTCCAACGTTGTCGCAGAGGAAAGGACTTTCGCCCCCCACCCTTTTACACGCGCCAGTAGTGAAGGTTCTGGCAGACCAAAATGGAAGCTAACAATAGGCGGCGCATAGTCCTCAATGGCATCAGCCATCTCGTGACTGAATGGAAGACGACTGGCGTTGTTTCCCAATTCAGACTCATCAATCCCATATCGCTGAAAGAAAGGTTTAAGCTGAATGCGCCATGCTTGGTGGCGCTCCGCATCAAAGGGATATGAGGTATGACAGAAAAAATTGAGGTTATAAGGCTTATCGGTTCCCTCTTTCATGCGCTTAATTTCTTCAACGACAGCATCGGCATCCAGCATGCCACAAGGCACTGAACCTAGCCCGCCAGCTTTGCAAACCGCAAGCGCCAACTTGCTGTTTTGTACACCAGCCATGGGGGCCTGAATCAAGGGGAAATCCACGCCAATCCATTTGGCAAAATCAAACTTTTCCATATTCAACACCCCAATTTTCTATACATTTTCACCTATGCACCATCAAGGCTATACCTTACGTCAAAATCCCAGTTTCGCCAGTGAGCAACTCCTTAATTTCCAGAATGTTAACTCTCGAAAAATGAACCATCATGCATATGGAACTGTTTTTAACTCGCATCTATTCAAATGTGATCTAAGTACATGTTCGTAACATTTCGGGTTGTCATATTTCTTCCCTATGGCTTAATTCGAAAAAGAAAGCGCTTTCTTTTCGTTTTTTGGTGCCACGACAAGAGCGACTTGAAGGTCAATCTAAAAAATACAAAACCGACAGTGAATAACCGCACTCAAAGAAAGTGCGACTATCCGAAAGGGAGTTTGGAGAGTGTCAAGCAGAATCAACCGAGCTGCGCCTCATGGAGAGGAGTGGCTGAGCTACCTCAAGCAAAAAACACGTGATTTGGTGGATGCGAAGATCCATGGGATCTCTTTCAGCCCTTATATTGATGGACAAGGGCCTGGGTCAAAGATCACTGAAGCACAAATCCACGAAAGGCTTCAGATTATCGCACCACACGTCAATTGGATCCGTACCTTCTCATGCACAGATGGTAACGAGCTGATTCCAAAAATCGCCAAGGAGTATGGTCTCAAAACCATGGTTGGTGTTTGGATTGACGGCAAACATGAAAAAAATGAGGAAGAGCTACAGAATGCTATCGCAGTGGCTCGTGAAGGCTATGTAGACATTCTGGGTGTCGGCAACGAAGTGCTGCTTCGCGAAGACATTCATGAAGACGAACTTATCAGCTACATCGAACGCGCGAAGGCAGAACTACCAGACGTTCAGGTGGGTTATGTCGATGCCTACTACCTTTTTGAAAACCATCCGCGAGTAGCTGATGCCTGCGAAGTGATCCTGACAAACTGTTACCCGTTCTGGGAAGGCTGTCCGATAGACTTCTCCGTGCCATATATGAAGGAAATGTATCGCCGTGCCATAAATGCCGGCAAAGGCAAGCCAGTGATTATTTCAGAAACCGGCTGGCCGAACGAAGGGGTTCCTGAGCGTGGCTCAGTGCCTTCTGAAGAAAATGCCCTTAAGTATTTCGTTGAAACTTATGCATGGGCAGAAGAAGAGAACATTGATGTGTTCTATTTCTCGTCTTTCGATGAAGCCTGGAAGGTGGAAAAGGAAGGCGCGGTAGGTGCGTACTGGGGTCTTTGGGATAAAGACGGCAACTTTAAGTACTCAACCTAACAGAGCACATTACAAGGCGCCCACGGGTTATCTGCGGGCATAAGAAAACTAAGGTAAAAAGCGCTATGGAATACAGAAACGCCATTTGTTACTCAGGCTATCGTGAAGGTCAAAACCCTCGTGAGGGAATTTACCCAACGTACCAAGAGATCAAAGAAGACCTTCTTATCCTCTCCCACAACTGGTCTGCACTGCGTCTATATGACTGCGGCACTCATGCAAGACTGGTGTTGGATGTTATTCGCGACGAAGGACTTGATTTCAAAGTAATGCTCGGCGCCGATGTTGCGGCTGAAATGAACAACCCCAATTGCCCTTGGGGCGCACAATTCAGTGAAGAATTGCTGGAGAAAAACCGCCAGCACAACAAGGAAGAAATTGACCGCCTCATCGAGCTTGCAAACGCATACCCAGATATCGTGGGTTATGTATCAGTCGGCAATGAAGCAAGTGTTGAATGGACCGATCACCTGATCTCTGTAGAGAAACTGGTTGAGCACGTTCAGAAAGTAAAAGACAGCATCAGCCAACCTGTCACTTTCTGTGAAAACTACGTGCCTTGGACATATAAACTGGATGCACTGGTTGAAGTGATTGATTTCATTTCCCTGCACACTTACCCAGTTTGGGAATACAAAACTATCGACGACGCGCTGGAATACACCAAGCAAAACTACCGCGATGTCGCCGATCGTCACCCAGGTAAGCCTGTTGTTATCACCGAAGCTGGCTGGGCGACAGCCTCAAATGGCCGCGGCATTGAAGCATGGAATGCCTCTGAAGAACTTCAGGCAGCATACTATGACCAACTGCTGCAATGGACGCGCGAAGAGAAGATCCTGACCTTCGTCTTCGAAGCGTTTGATGAGCCATGGAAAGGTGACAATCACCCTGAAGAGCCAGAGAAACACTGGGGTCTGTTCAAGGTGGATCGCACACCGAAACTGGTCATGCAGTCTCTGTACGGTTGACTACAACGAAGGGCGGATTAACCGCCCTTCTTTTTCCTGCCTACATCCGGTTTTCTCGCAAAGAGACAAACATTATCGAGATAGCCTCATTGGCACAAAGCGAATGCCATTGAAATCTGACTCTCTCCCTGTCGCTTCAAAACCTTGCGATGCATAAAATGCAGAAGCATTCACAGACGAGCGTAGTGAAATTTCATTAGCACTCGATGTAGTCAAAACATGCTCCAACAACCTTTTGCCCAATCCTGTGCCTTGTGCAGATTTAGCTACAAAAAGATGGGTCAGATAATTCCCTTCACGCAGCGCTGCAAACCCGACTGCCTCATCCTTGTTCAACGCGATGACTGTGTAGAAGCGAGAATCATCAAAAGTGGTTGCAAGATCTGGCAGGATCCGGGATTTGAACTCAGCCTGTCCTTGTTCATTAAACAAAGGCATAACGTCTGCCTCTGATACCGTTCTCACTAATTCCTGAGCCGCTTCCAAATCCCTTAACACCACTTTGCGGAGTTCCATCTTCTCTCCCTACTGTTGACCTTAAAACTTCGCTTTGATCTTCTGGACAAATTTATCGACCTGCTCCCTACCCGCCTTTTCGGCGTTATAAAGAGAAAGGAAAGCCACCTTACACTCTTTCGCGCACGCTCCTAAAATCGCTGTTTTCAATACGCGCTTCACTGGCTGGTGCATCACCAGATTATCCACCCACCATGGGGAGCCAAGCGTGGTCACCACTTTCACTTCTTTGAGGTTGCCCAATTTCGGCTTAATTGCCCCTAGTTCCGCGTCATGATCGTAGGCATATCCAGGCGCCCATACGCGGTCAATCCAGCCTTTCAGCATGGCGGGAAAGCTGAACCACCAGGTTGGAAAGACAAGCACTAAGGATTCCGCCTCCACCAACTGTTCAAGCTCTTTGTTAAGCTGACTTCGGTCAAAGTCTTCGGCGTAGTAACTTTGCCTTTCTTCTGCACTTAACACTGGGTCGAAGTTAGCGCCATAGAGATCCAGCAAGGTGATGTCGTAGCCCTTCGACTCAAGGTGTTTAATCGTTTCCTCACAGAGGTAACTGCACAAGCTTTCCTTAAGAGGGTGCGAAAGTACCACCAAACACTTCATGACATTCTCCCTAGCTACATTACTGCTCGTTCTATCAAGACTTGGCGAACAAAAACGCGCCACACGACGCCATAAAGCCGCCGGACACCTTGTTCAGGATTTGCTTCTCACGCTTACTTTTCAGCATTTTTCCTGCTTTAGCCGCGGAATAGGCGTACATCCCTAACACACCGCCCACGCCAACAGTAGAAATCAGAAGAATGACACCCACATGCAGCCCACTGATTTGAGTTACATCCACAAACGCGGGGAAGAAACCCATGTAGAACAAGATTGCTTTGGGGTTAGAGAGACCGACCACAACTCCCGTCAGCAAGTTTGAAAATCTCGATGATTGCGAAGGGACAGATTCTCCTTCCTCAGGGACTTCTGCCGTCCAACTGACGTAGGCGAGCCAAAACAAATAAGCAATGCCGACATATTTGATGACGAAAGACACTTCACCCAGCACTTTCGATAGTGCGGAAAGTCCTGAAAGCGCAAGGAAGATGAAAATGTAATCCGCAATCAGGATCCCTAACGCGAGCAGCATACCCTGCTTCATTCCACTCCCCATCGAACGTGAAATCGTCGCAAACACGCTCGGGCCAGGAATAAGCGCGGAAAGTGCCATGGCGAAAAACAGTGCGAGACCAGAAGCAATGGTCATGATTACTTTCTCCTTAACTACACAGTTTTATTGCCTGATAACCGCAATAAGATCAGTAAAATAGTCATTGTCGCCAGATTGACTTAACAAGGTCGTCAACTGGCCGCGATGATGAGTTTGATGATTAAAAAAATGCAAAAGAACAGAGGCGAGATTTTCAGAATACTCTGCCCCTGCCGTATTTCGGTAGGTCAAACTGTTATTGAATTCCGACTCCGGAATAGACGCTACCCAGCGGGAAATATCATCATCCAGCGACGCCCTCATTGCTTTCAAAGAGGCCAAGTCTTCCACCAAATGTACGGTGTTGCTTGGAGGCGCAGGATAACGGCTTAGCAACTGCTCCAGAGTCACCTCGCTAGGTACGCGGGTAAAACGATTCAGCCACAACAAATCACCCGTCAGAACATGACTCATGGTATGAAAAGCAGAGCCAAAAAAAGCCTTTCTGTCTTCATACAAGTCTTCGTCACTGAGATTTTCCATATGACCCAGCAATTGCTCATTCATCCACTGGTTGTACTTTGCCATTAGCTCAAACTGGCTTTTCATACCGACCCTATTTCCTTATATCGATTTCTTTCCAAGCGTTCGCTTCTCAAGCTCCACATTAACGCGCACGAATTCATTCAGTTCCTTTACCGAGCGGATGACATACACGTTTTTGTTCTCTGACAAGGCCTCGAGCCTTTTCAGGAACTTGTCATTCCAGAACTTCGGTGACAGTTTTAGAAACTTGTAACTTTGCATACTGCCTTTGAGCACCGAACTTTCATCAGGCCATCCTTCCGGTTTGATGAACAAACCTTTCAGCAGTCGCTTGGTGACCAACCAATAGCTGGTCAGATAAGGCAGTTCGACATAAACGAGCGTATCTGCCGCTTCCAAACGTTTGTTAAACGAGCCGAACAATCCCATACCATCGAGTATCCAGCTCTCTGAGGCCAGTATCTCATCATGCCGCGCTTCAAAACTTTCGTGGCTCACCTGCTCTCCATTTTTCTGGTAAAGCATGGAATCCAACTGGTAGAGGGTAATCCCGGTCTCTGACGCCAGTTTTTTGCTTAGGGTGGATTTACCGCTTCCCGGTTTTCCAAATACCGCTATTTTCTTCATGTCGCCTCCAAGATAAAAACCAAGAAGCAGAAAAAAGAAAACCCACCTCTTGGGTGGGTTCTGCAAATATAACGCGCGACAGCATCCCCACCATTAAGGGTCTGTTGACCTTTGATGATGGTTTTTTGCAGCAGTTTGTGGGGATTTTATGCAAGGCAGAGGCTTCGATGTGTAGCTAGTCTACATG
>NZ_LASY01000139.1:0-409 GCF_000973155.1 Grimontia sp. AD028
CCACACAGATTGCTACGGTCAAAAAGATAAAGAACATACTTAGATGTGTTTGTTGCTTTGGTGGTTAGCACCCCAATCCCTTGGTCAAAGAGGGTGAGGTCGGTGGTTCAAATCCAAAGAAACAGAAATGGGTCTGTAGCTCAGGTGGTTAGAGCGCACCCCTGATAAGGGTGAGGTCGGTGGTTCAAGTCCACTCAGACCCACCAATCGATTCGGTTGGTGGCACTAAGTATCGATGTGGGGCTATAGCTCAGCTGGGAGAGCGCTTGATTTGCATTCAAGAGGTCTGCGGTTCGATCCCGCATAGCTCCACCACTCTTTAAGCACACTTCTCTACACAGAGAGTGCTAAGTGTTCTTAAAAAGTGGTTGTTCACTAGAACACATCACATGCTCTTTAAAAATCTGGA